>NZ_JBSGDB010000237.1:0-12921 GCF_053602155.1 Streptomyces sp. NPDC004561 | reverse complement strand
ACCGGATCGACCTGCTGATCCTGCACCAGGCCCTGCCGTCCGAGTTCGACAAGACCCTTGCCGCCTACCGTGCCCTGGAAAGGCTCCTGGCCGGGGCACGGCACTGTGCCGCTCACTCGGCCCGCCCATCCGGCCCGCTCTCCGGCACAGTTCTGTGACCGTGGCCCGGGCCGGTCGGCTACGCCGGTCGCTGGAGCACCGTCAGGCTTCGGTCCGGCAGGGTGAGCCGGTCGCCGGCGCCGACCTTCGCGCCCGTGCCCGGCGGCACCCCCTCCGGGCGGCTCGTGTCGACCACCACCTGCCACTGCCGGCCGTGGTCGACCGGCACCAGGAAGTCCAGCGGCTCGGGGGAGGCGTTGAACATCAGCAGGAAGGAGTCGTCACCGATGCGTTCCCCGCGCGGTCCCGGCTCGGAGATCGCGTTGCCGTTGAGGAACACCGTCAGGGCGGACGCCTGCGCCGAATGCCAGTCCCGCTGGGCCATCTCCGCGCCCTCCGGAGTGAACCACGCGACGTCCGACAGGTCGTCGTGGGTGCCCTCCACCGGACGGCCGTGGAAGAAGCGGCGCCGCCGGAAGACCGGGTGGTCACGGCGCAGCCACACCATCGCGCGCGTGAACTCCAGCAGTTCGCCGCCGTCCTCGGGCCAGTGCAGCCAGGACAGCTCGTTGTCCTGGCAGTAGGCGTTGTTGTTGCCGCGCTGGGTGCGCGCGAACTCGTCGCCGTGGCTGATCATCGGCACGCCCTGGGACAGCATCAGCGTGGCGACGAAGTTCCGCATCTGGCGGGCGCGCAGCCGCAGCACCTCCGGCTCGTCGGTGTCTCCCTCCGTCCCGCAGTTCCAGGACCGGTTGTGGCTCTCGCCGTCCCGGTTGTCCTCGCCGTTGGCCGTGTTGTGCTTGTCGTTGTAAGACACCAGGTCGTGCAGCGTGAAGCCGTCGTGGCAGGTGACGAAGTTGATCGAGGCGAGCGGCCGGCGGCCGTCGTCCTGGTAGAGGTCGGAGGAGCCGGTCAGCCGGGAGGCGAACTCCGCGAGCGCCCGCGACTCGCCCCGCCACAGGTCCCGCACCGTGTCGCGGTACTTGCCGTTCCACTCGGTCCACAGCGGCGGGAAGTTGCCCACCTGGTAGCCGCCCTCGCCCACGTCCCACGGCTCGGCGATCAGCTTCACCTGGGAGACCACCGGGTCCTGCTGCACCAGGTCGAAGAACGACGACAGCCGGTCCACCTCGTGGAACTGCCGCGCCAGGGTCGCCGCGAGGTCGAAGCGGAAGCCGTCGACGTGCATCTCGGTGACCCAGTACCGCAGCGAGTCCATGATCAGCTGGAGCACGTGCGGGGACCGCATGAGCAGCGAGTTGCCGGTGCCCGTGGTGTCCATGTAGTAGCGCGGATCGTCGGTGAGCCGGTAGTACGACGGGTTGTCGATGCCCTTGAAGGACAGCGTCGGGCCCAGATGGTTGCCCTCGGCGGTGTGGTTGTAGACGACGTCCAGGATGACCTCGATCCCGGCCTCGTGCAGCGCGCGGACCGCCGACTTGAACTCCAGCACCTGCTGGCCGCGGTCGCCCCAGGAGGCGTACGCGTTGTGCGGGGCGAAGAAGCCGATGGTGTTGTAGCCCCAGTAGTTGCTCAGGCCCATGTCGCCGAGCCGGTGGTCGTTGACGAACTGGTGTACGGGCATCAGTTCGAGGGCCGTCACCCCGAGCTTGGTCAGGTGTTCGATGATCGCGGGGTGGGCGAGCGCCGCGTACGTGCCGCGCAGCTCCTCGGGCAGCCCCGGGTGGCGCATGGTCAGGCCCTTCACATGGGCCTCGTAGATCACCGTGTGGTGGTAGTCGGTGCGCGGGGGCCGGTCGTCGCCCCAGTCGAAGTACGGGTTGATCACCACCGAGGTCATGGTGTGCGGCGCCGAGTCCAGGTCGTTGCGCTCGTCGGGCGCGCCGAAGTGGTAGCCGTACACCTCCTCGCCCCAACGCACCGAGCCGCTGACCGCCTTCGCGTACGGGTCGAGCAGCAGCTTCGCCGAGTTGCAGCGCAGTCCGCGCCCGGGATCGTACGGGCCGTGGATCCGGAACCCGTACCGCTGTCCCGGCATCACCCCCGGCATGTACGCGTGCCGCACGAACGCGTCGCTCTCGCGCAGTTCCACCGCCGTCTCCGAGCCGTCGTCGTGCAGCAGACACAGCTCTACTCGGTCCGCGGCCTCCGTGAAGACCGCGAAGTTGGTTCCCGCGCCGTCGTACGTGGCGCCGAGCGGATACGCCTCTCCAGGCCAGACCTGCATGGATACGACTCTCCCAGGTGTGCACCCCGACTGTGGTCGCGTTCCCCACCGAGTCTTCCCGAAAAGTGCGGCAACCCCGCATCGCACATGCCCGGAGCACCGAGCGGCGGCCTCCGGCCGGGTGACGAAGGGGCGGCCGGGGCCACGGAACCGGCCCCTCGGGCGCCGCCGGCCGGGCAGGGTGAGCCGCGGTTATGAATCCGCTCACCCCCGTCGCCCGGGCAGGACGGAACGGCTCTGAAATGCCGCTCAGTTGAGGGGAACAGTTGAGAAACCGACCTGTCCATCCGGCTGCACCGCGCAGCGCTCCCGGAGTACCCTTCCTTGATCGTTGAGACCGGAAGGCCCGGGAGCGGAAGGCGGTGCACGGGTGGGCTCGGGAGGGCTGGAGCTGCCCCCTGGTGACGAGGGTCACGAGGGAAACTCCACAGACGTCCCGCCCGGCGCGGTGTCCCTGGCCCGGCCGATGGACGCGGGTTCCATCGGGCCGGAGCTGGACTGGGACGCCGACGCCTGGCACGAGGTGCGCACCCGCGCCCAGCGAGCGGGCCGGGCCTACATCTGGCTGAACCTCGTGGAACAGCGGCTGCGCGCGGTCGTGGCCGCGGTCCTGCGGCCGATCTACGAACCCGTGCACGCCGACGACTGGGTGGTCGCCGCGGCCGGCCCGGCCGGGCAGGAGTGGGTGCAGCGCGCGGTCGCCGTCCGCGAAGTCAGCCGCCGCAAGGGCTACTTGCTCGACCCGGCCGACGACAACGTGCTCAGCTTCCTGACCCTGCCCCAGCTGCGCGAGCTGGTGGTGCAGCACTGGCCCTGCTTCGAGCCCTACTTCGACGAGCGCCGCGACCTCGAACTCGCCCTGGACGAACTGGAGGTGACCCGCAACGTCGTCTCCCGCAACCGGGCCCTGTCCGAGGCGGTCCTGAGCCAGGCCGAGCGGGCCTCGGCCCGGCTCCTGGAGGTGCTCGGCGCGGGCGGTGACGTGCCCTCCGCCCGCCGGCTGCCGGTCGACGCGGTCGAGGACCTGGTCGGCGACCGGTACGCCGACGTCGTCGCCGTCCACCCGGACCGGGTGCGGCTGCTGCGCCAGTTCCCGGCCGAGGACATCTTCGGCGGCGCCCGCAGGCTCGACGCCATCGGCATCGGCCTCAACCTGCTGGTGCAGAACTTCTCCGGGCGGCGCCTGGTCCGGCTCGCCGAGTCCGGCTGCCGGGTGCGGCTGCTCTTCCTCAACCCCGCCTCCAGCTCGGTCAAGCGCCGCGAGCGCGAACTCGGGATGAAACGGGGCGAACTGAGCCGCTCCGTCGAGATGAACATCCTGCACATGCGCCGGGTGCGGTCCCGGCTGCGCGACCCGGGCGCTTTCGAGATCCAGGTGTACGACGAGACGCCCCGCTTCACCGCCTATCTGGTGGACGGCGACGGCGCCGACGGCATCGCCGTGGTGCAGTCCTATCTGCGCGGGGCGCGCGGGATGGAGTCGCCGGTCCTGGTGCTGCGCAACGGCAGCCGGCTGGTCAAGTCGGACGACGTGGTCGAAGCCGGGCTCTTCCCGACATACCGCGAGGAATTCGAGCTGGCTTGGGTGGATTCGCGCCCGGTGTCCTGAACTGTCCCTGAGGGCAAGCGGAACGCGGTCCTCGGATTGTCAGTGCCGCGTGCGAGGGTGGAGACCACTGGGGGAAAGCACCACCAAGAAGGGGGGCCGCCCATGGGCTGGCACCGGGAGCTGCTGATCGGCTTCGACCTGGAGACGACCGGAACGGATCCGCGCGAGGCGCGCATCGTCACCGGCGCCGTGATCGAGGTCAGGGCCGGTGAGCCCATGGCGCGCAGGGAATGGCTGGCCGATCCGGGCGTGGAGATCCCGGCCGACGCGGTGGCGGTGCACGGCATCAGCAACGAACGCGCGGCGGCCGAGGGCAGACCGGCCGACCAGGTGGCCGACGCCATCGCGGAGGTCCTGGTGTCCCACTGGAGGGTGGGCGTCCCGGTCGTCGCCTACAACGCGGCCTTCGACCTCACCCTGCTCTCCGCCGAGCTGCGGCGCTACGGCCTGCCGTCCCTCTCCGACCGCCTGGGCGGCCTCGCCCCCGCCCCGGTCGTCGACCCCTACACCATCGACCGCTGGGTGGACCGCTACCGCCGCGGCAAGCGGAACCTGGAAGCGGTGTGCGCCGAGTACGGCATAGTCCTCGGCGCGGCCCACGACGCCTGTGCGGACGCCCTCGCCGCGGCTCGCCTCGCCACCGCGATAGCCGACCGCCACCCCAAGATCGCCGCCCTGGGCCCGGCGGAACTGCACCGCAGTCAGATCGAGTGGTACGCGCGGTGGGCGGCGGACTTCCAGGCCTTCCTGCGCCGCAAGGGGGACCCGGCGGCGGTGGTGGACGGCACGTGGCCGCTGCGGGAGCCGGCGGCCGAGACGGTGTGAGCCGGCCGGCGCCGGCTCGGAAAGGACACCGCTCAGAACGGATACCACCGCACGGTCTCGTCCCCGTCGCGCAGTGACGTGACCCGGCGGCGGAACTCGGCCAGCGCCTTGGGGTTGCTCGGCGCGTGCTGGGCCACCCAGGCGCAGCTGGCCGTCTCACGGGCGCCCCGCAGCACCGGGCACCCCTCCCATTCCCGCACGTCCCAGCCGTAGGCCTCGGTGAAGGCGTCGTACGCCTCGGCCGGCAGCCCGTACCGGTCGCGGGAGAGGGCCATCACCACGAGGTCGTGCTCGCGCAGGTCGGCGGAGAAGGTCTCCAGGTCGACCAGGACCGGTCCGTCGGGCCCGACATGGACGTTGCGGGGCAGCGCGTCGCCGTGGATCGGGCCCGGGGCCAGGCGGGGCGTCAGGGCGGCCGCGGCCGCCGCGAAGCCGTCCCGGCGCTCGCGGAGGTAGTCCGCGTCCGCCGGGTCGATCGCGTCACCCGCGAGCCGCAGCCAGCGCTCCACGCCGCCCAGCAGTACGCGCGGCGGCAGCGCGAAGGGAGGAGCGGGGAGTGCGTGCACGATCCTCAGGAGTCCGGCCAGGTCCCGCGGCCCGGCGGGCCGCACCGCGGCGGGCAGCCGGTGCCACACCGTCACCGGGTGGCCCGCCACCAGCCGCGGCTCGGGCTCGGCCGCCCGCACCGCCGGGACACCGGCCCCGGCGAGCCAGAGGGCGATGTCCAGCTCGCGCCCGGCCCGCTCCAGCAGTTCGGCGTCGCGTCCCACCTTGACCACCAGGTCGCCGGCGGCGAACACCGCGTTCTCGCCGAGGGCGAGGAGCCGCGCGTCCCGGGCCGGGCCCGGCAGCACTCCCGCCGCGGCCAGTACGACCCGCGCCCGTGCCTCGTCCATCCTCGTCCCTCCGTGCCGCCGTCGTTCCGGACCGGTCGCGCCGTCCCCGGCCAGTCTCGCATTCGCACAGGTGGGACCGGATGCGCGGGCCCTCGGCGGGCTCGCCCACCACTGCCCGAAGCGCACAGTTTGGTGCCGCAGTTGACCGTCCCGCGGCGGGCCGACCTGTTCGTCACGCCGACGGCAGCCAGGAGCGGCCCGGCCACTGCCATGCCGGTGATCGCCGTACCGCGGGCCGTCGACCGGTTCGGCAACGCCGACATGCTCCAGGCCCTCGGCGTGGCCCGGCGGCTGTCCACCGAGGAGGCCACCGCAGCGGCTGTGCGCGGTGGCGACGGCGCTCCTCGACGACCCCGAGGCGGCCCGGCGGCTGAAGGAGATCCAGGCCGGGAGGGCGGCGCCTAGCTTCCGCGGGCACGATGAGCGGCCCGGCCGCGGAAAGGGCAGGGCCCGTCGGCTCTCCGGGAGGGCCGACGGGCCCGGTGCGAGCCGCCGGGATCAGACCGGCAGGCGCTCGTCCTCCCCGCGCGCCGGTGCCACGACCGCCTCGGGGGCCTCGTCGTGGGTGAGGTCCGGCAGCCGGTGCAGCCACTTCGGCAGGTACCAGTTGCGCTCGCCCAGCAGCGCCATCACCGCCGGCAGCAGCACCCCGCGGATGACGGTGGCGTCGATGAGCACCGCGGCGGCAAGACCCACGCCCATCTGCTTCATGGACTGCATGGACAGCGTGCCGAAGATCGCGAACACGGCGACCATGATGACCGCGGCGCTGGTGACCACCCCGGCCGTGGTGACCACGCCGTGCCGGATCGCGTCCTTCGTGTCGCGCCCGCGCGTCCGGGCCTCGCGGATCCGGGACACCACGAACACGTGGTAGTCCATGGACAGCCCGAACAGGATCACGAACAGGAACAGCGGCAGCCAGGTCACGATCGCGCCGACCCCGTGCGCGCCCACCAGCGAGGCACCCCAGCCGTGCTGGAAGACGGCGACCAGGATGCCGTAGGCGGCGCCCACCGAGAGCAGGTTGAGCACGATCGACGTGAGCGCGACGGTCAGCGAGCGGAACGACAGCAGCATCAGCAGGAAGGCGAAGACGACCACGAACGCGAAGACCGGGACGACGGAGCCGAGCAACTGGTCGTTGAAGTCGTGGTTGCCGGCGACCTGACCGGTGATCGGCGCCTCGACGCCCGCGATCCTGCCGAGCGTGGCGGGCCGCACCTCGTCGCGCAGCTTGTCGAGGCTCTTGACCGCCCGGTCCATGTCCGAGCCGCCGACCAGCGGCACGGAGACCACGGCCACGTTCTGCGCGTCGTGCAGCTTGATGTCGACAGGGCCGCGCGAGGCGCCCGAGGCGATCGCCCGCTGCTTGAAGTCGGCAAGGGCCTGGCGGACTTCGGGCGCGTTGATGTCCTTGGCCCTGACGATGACCTGGGCCGGCTCGCTGCCGCCCGGGAAGGCGTCGTTGATGCGGTTGTACGTCTGCACGATGGGCAGCGAGTTCCCGAACTCCTGGTCCAGGGTGAGCTGCTGCGTCTTCATGCCGAGCGCGGGCGCGGCGATCGCCAGCAGCGCGCCGACCGCCACGAGGACGGAGACCAGCGGCCGGGCCAGCACGCCCCGCAGCACGGCCGTCCAGAAGCGGCTGCCCTCGTCCGCGGTCCGCTTGGGCCGCCGGCGGCTCAGGAACGGGATCCGCCCCTTCTCCACCCGCTCACCGAGCAGCGAGAGCAGCGCCGGCAGCACGGTGACCGACCCGACCATGGCGACCGCCACGACCATCAGCGAGGCCAGGCCCATCGCCTCGAACTCGGCGAGCCCGGTGAACAGCATGCCCGCCATGGCCACGCAGACCGTGACACCGGAGACGATGACCGCCCGGCCGCTGGTGGCGGCGGCGATCCGCAGTGCCGTGCCCGGGTCCCGGCCGGCGTTCCGCTCCTCGCGCTCACGGCGCAGGTAGAACAGGCAGTAGTCGACGCCGACGGCCATACCGACCAGCAGCATCACGGAGTTGGCGGTGTCGCTCATCGGCTGCAGATGGCTGACGATGCCCATCAGGCCCATCGTCGCCATGATCGCGGTGATCGCGAGGGCCACCGGCAGCAGCGCGGCCACCAGCGCGCCGAAGGCGATCAGCAGGATGCCGAGGGCCACCGGCACCGCCGAGAACTCGGCCTTCTGGAAGTCGTCACCGAAGGCGTCCTTGTACTGCTTCTGCATGCTGGCGCCGCCGATCTCCTCGATCCGCAGGCCACTGTGCCGCTTCTGCACCCCGGCGACGGCGTCCAGCACCGGCTGCACCCGGTCGGCGGCCGTCTTGGCGTCGCCGCGCAGGTCGAACTGCACCAGCGCGCTGCGCCCGTCGCGGGAGATGGTGTGGGTGTCGTAGGGCGAGGTCACGTCGATCGCCCTGCCGGTGGTGCCGACGGCCTTGACGACGTCGGCGACGGCCGCACGGAACTCGCCGCTGGTCGCCGGTACGTCACCGGCCCTGGACTGGATCAGGACGGTCTCGGCGGCCGGCTCCTTGATCCCCGCGTCGTCGATGATCTGCGCGGCGGTGTGGGTCTCGCCCTTGAGTTGGTCGCCCTCGTTCACGTCGACACGGCCCGCCGCCGAGCCGAGCCCCATCGCCAGCACGACGAACAGCACCCATATGCCGACGGCCGCCCAGCGGTGCCGGGCGCTCCAGCCGCCGGCGCGGGCGGCCAGCCCCCGCACCCGCACGTCCCTGTTCCCCATCGCGGGTCTTCCCCCTCGTGTGCGGTGACGGCCCCCTGCCGCCACGCGTTCGAACAACTCCGCTTCGACGGTATGGGCTGGACAAAGCCATCTCGTCGTGCTGCCCGGTGAGGTGGCCGTGCCCCCTCTCACCACTGGGGAGGACGGCGACCCCCTACACCTATCGGCGGTTCTCGGGGACGGCTCTCGGGGTCCGCCGCGCACTCGCGTCCCTCGCGCGTCGTGGGATGTCCGTTCCGCCGTCGTAGATCCACTTTGTGATTACGAAACCTTGTTGAACAAGTCACAGCTGCGTGTAGAGGTTGATCCGGCCCCCACCCATCCGTCAGAGTTTCGCGGAGCCCGCACTGTGCGCGGGCGCGGCCGTCGTGCCCACCCCCACGGGGCACGACGGCCGCTCTATGGTTGCCGGATGACGACCTATGCGGCGCTGTTGCGCGGGATCAACGTCGGCGGCAGCCGGAAGCTCCCCATGGCGGACCTGCGCACGCTTCTGACGGACCTCGGCCACACCGGCGTGCGCACCCATCTGCAGAGCGGTCAGGCCGTCTTCACCGCAGACCACGGTGACGAGGCATCCCTGGCGGCGGAGTTGAGCCTGGCGATCGAGGAGCGGTTCGGCTTCCCGGTGGACGTGATCGTGCGCGACCACGCCTATCTGGCGGCGGTGGCGGCGGCCTGCCCCTTCCCGGCCGCCGAACTCGAGGCCAGGCAACTGCACGTCACCTACTTCTCCGCGCCCGTCCCCCCGGACCGCTACGCGGAGATCGACGCGGACGCCCACCTCCCGGAGGAGTTCCGCCTCGGGGACCGGTGTCTGTACCTGTACGCCCCCGACGGCGTGGGCCGCTCCAAGCTCGCCGAAGCCCTGTCCCGCCGGCGGCTCAACAAGGACCTGATCGCCACCAGCCGGAACTGGAACACGGTGCTCAAGCTCGCCGAACTGACCGCTCCGCAGGCCTGACGGCCGGCGCCCTCGCGCCACAAGCCGGTTGATCTTCCGGGCCGTTTGGCGTTTCGTAGGCCGCGGACCGTACGCCGGACCGACCGGGCCCGGCGTGCGCACGAAGGGGGCGGGGGCACGGTGGACGAGTTCACGGACCGGGCCGGGGCGGACGACGCCCCGGCGGACACCGGACGGCGGCTGGCCGCACGGTTCGAGGCGGACCACGCGCACCTCTCGGCGGTGGCGTACCGGCTGCTCGGCTCGGCCGCCGAGGCCGACGACGCCCTCCAGGAGGCCTGGCTGCGCGCCCGGCAGGCCGACATCGACGCGGTCGAGAACCTCACCGGCTGGCTGACCACCGTGGTGACCCGGGTCTGCCTGAACCTGCTGCGGGCCCGCCGCAACCGGCGGGAGGAGTTCCTCGACGCCCCCGGGAGCGCGTACGAGTCCCCGTCGGCCGACCCCGCCCGGTCCGGTGATCCCGCGCGGGAGGCGCTGCTGGCCGACGAGGTCGGCGTCGCCCTGCTGGTCGTCCTCGACGCCCTGAGCCCGGCCGAACGGGTCGCCTTCGTGCTGCACGACATGTTCGCCGTGCCCTTCGACGAGATCGCCCCGCTGCTGGACAAGTCCCCTGCCACCACACGTCAGTTGGCCAGTCGCGCCCGCCGCCGGGTGCAGGGCCGGCCGCCCGCGCCCGCCCCCGACGCGGGACGCCGGCACCGGGCCGTCGAGGCCTTCCTCGCCGCCACCCGCGGCGGCGACTTCACGGCCCTGGTCGCGCTGCTCGCCCCGGACGTGGTGCTGCACGCCGACGCGCTGGTCGTGCCCACGCCCGAACCGATCACCGTGCGCGGTGCCGAGCCCGTCGCCCGGGGCGCCATGGCCGCCATGGCCCGCGCCCACTCCACCGGGGCCGCCCTGCTGGGCGGCCGGATCGGCCTGGTCATGGCGCCGTACGGGCGGCCGCGCCTGGTCCTGGCCTTCACGTTCGGCGCGGACGGCCGGATCACCCGGATCGACGTCGTGGCGGAGCCCGAACGGCTGCGGGAGACGGAGATCGCGGTCGTGGACTCGGGCGGCTGAACGGCGGACCCGCGAATGGACCAGGGAAGTGGGCGGAGATTGGGCTGGGACACCGGGCCACTGGCGCACTAACGTCGCCGTCATGACGCACAGGGACACCGCCACCGCCACCGAGTCCGGGCCGACCAGGGTCGACTTCTACTTCGACCCGGCCTGCCCCTTCGCCTGGATCACCTCCCGCTGGATGCTGGAGGTCGAGCGCCTGCGCCCGCTCGACCTCCGGTTCCACGTGATGAGCCTGTACCTGCACAACACCGGGAACGAACTCCCGGACTGGTACCGGGACCTGGTGGACCGCTCGATCGGTCCGGTGCGGGTCGCCGTGGCCGCCGCCGAACAGCACGGCGAGAAGGTGCTGCGCGACCTGTACACCGCGTTCGGAACCCGGATCCACGAGCGCGGGATGAAGGACTTCGACCTGGTCGTGACCGAGTCACTGGCCGAACTCGAGCTGCCCGCGGACCTGTCGGCCGCCGCCCACGACCCGTCGTACGACGACGCGGTGCGCCGCGGCCACGAGGCCGGCGTCGAGCCCGAGTCGGGCGGCTATGTGGGCACGCCCACGCTGCACGTCGACGGCACGGTGTGGTTCGGGCCGGTGCTGCGCGCCGTCCCGCGGGGCGCCGGGGCGGCCGAACTCTTCGACAGTTTCCGGGTGCTGGCCGACCACCCGGACTTCTTCGAACTCAAGCGGACCCGCACCGGCGCCCTCCGCTTCGACTGAACCGGAGGCGGGCTGGCCGATAAGCGCCGCTCCGGGGCGCCGGCGCCGCCGCGCCAGTGACACGCGGGCCGCACCCGGCGCAGAACGAAGAGCCGTCGTGGTCCGACGTCACAGGGGAATGCCGGACCACGGCGGCCTTTTACCACGTCCCCGCCTCCGGGGGGTCCGGTCGCCGAACAACGCGACAAGCCCGCCGAGTTGTCCCTAGGGTGAAGTGCGAGTGCCTCCGGACCGCTCCGCTTCCGCGTCCGGGAACCGGTCAACGGACACCGGTCACCCGGACGGGTGGCGATTTTCGGCCTACTCGGCGTGTTCGCCGCCGCAGGGCACGGACGCCACGTCGTCGGCGGCAGCGGCCACCCGCGGCATCGGTAACGTCACCCTTCCGACCACGAGCGAGGACAGCACATGAGCACCTACGACTTCGGCAACGTCGACGGCCCGGCCCACTTCGGCGCCCCGGGTCATCTCGACATGACCAACGGCACACCGGACCTGGCGACCCTCATGAACGTCGCCGACCGGCTCACCGAGTCGCTGCACATGGAGTACCCGGGGCTCGTCGGACAGGGCGAGACCATCCAGGGCGAGCTGGCCCTGTCCGCCGAGGACGGCCTGCCCCCCAACCGCGGCCGCATCCGCTCCGCACTGGAGAACATCGCCATCACGGCGGGGGCCGGCACCGGCAGCCTCACCTACACCCGGCATCTGACCCAGGCCCTCGGCCTGTGAGTCCGGGGCCCCGCAGGACCGGGGCCCGCCACCACTCAGGCGCCCAGTACCTGGAGCGCGGGCCGGCGCGCCGCGTCGTACCGCCGCAGCAGCAGCCGCGCCACCTCGGGCGCCGGACCCAGCACCTCCGCCAGGACGTCCGCCCCGGCCGCCCCGCGCGCGATGCGGTCCGGCAGGAAGCCGGGCGCCAGCACATACGGCGCCACGGCGACCCGTTCGCAGCCGAGGGCGCGCAGTTCCCGTACGGCGTCCTCGGTGCGCGGAAGGGATGCGGAGGCGAACGCAGGCCGCACGGCGCACCAACCGGTGTGCCACCACTCCCGCGCGATGTCGGCGATCACCGCGATCGCCTCCGGGTCACTGGACCCCGCCGAGGCCAGCACGACCCCGGTCGAGGACTTGTCGGCGGGCGTCAGCCCCGCCTCGTACAGGCGCCGTTCCAGCGCCGACAGCAGCAGCGGCGACGGGCCGAGCACGTCCGCCTGCCGGATCCGCAGCCGCACCGGCGCCTCCCGCAGCACGGCCGGGATGTCGGCCTTGGCGTGGAAGGCGCGGGTCAGCAGCAGGGGCAGGGCCACGACGTCCCGCACCCCGTCCGCCGCCAGGGACTCCAGCACGCCCCGTACCGAGGGCACGTTGAAGTCCAGGAAGCCGGTCTCCACGCGCAGCCCCGGCCGCTGCGACCGTACCCGCTCCACGAGCGCGTGCACGGTCGCGGCGTGCCGCGGGTCGCGGCTGCCGTGGGCGATGACGAGAAGGACCGGTTCGCTCATGTCGTGCCTCAGCTCTTCACCAGCAGGCCGCGGCTGCGCAGCACCCACCGCTCCAGCGGGCTGAAGATCAGCAGGTCGATGGCGATGCCGACGAACAGGATCAGCAGGATGGCCTCGAACACCATGGCCATGTCGCTGGCCGTGCGGGCGTTCTCCAGCAACTGGCCGAGGCCCGTGCCCAGGTCGGGGAAGTTCGCGATGATCTCCGCGGCCATCAGGGAACGCCAGGAGAACGCCCAGCCCTGCTTCATGCCGGCCACGTAGCCGGGCAGCGCCGCCGGCAGGGTGACGTGCCAGG
>NZ_JBSGDB010000236.1:0-12949 GCF_053602155.1 Streptomyces sp. NPDC004561 | reverse complement strand
GTGACCGTCAGGACGCCACCGCCGGTGATCGCGGAGGCGGCCACGTACACCACGGTGAGCGGGCCGCCGACCGCCTCTTCGCTGACCGCCTTGCCGAGGCCCGTGCCGAACGGCGGCAGGCCCGCGAGGGCGAGGCCGCCGACGGCGAACATCACCGCGGTCGTGCGCATCTCCCGCGCCCGGCCGTGCAGCGCGTGCTCGTCGAGGCTCCCGAACCGGTCCAGCAGCAGGCCCGCGCAGGCGAACAGGGCGGCCTTCACCCCGGCGTGCGCCAGGATGTACAGGGCGGCTCCGTCGTCGCCCTGGGGGGTGAGGACGCCGATGGCGATGAGGAACAGGCCGGTGTGGGAGATCGTGGAGTAGGCGAGCAGCCGTTTGATGTGCCGTTGGTACCAGCACATGACGGAGCCGATCACGGCCGTGAGGGCGCCGAGCGTGACCAGCGCCCGGGTCAGGTCGGCGGCCGGGATTCCGCCGGGCCCGGCGAAGATCGTGCCGTACACGCGCCAGACGCCGTACACGCCGAGTTCGACCATCACGCCGGACAGCAGCATGCACACCGGGGTGGGGGCGACGGCGTGGGCGTCGGGGAGCCAGAAGTGGAAGGGCACGGTGGCCGCCTTCACCAGCAGGCCGGTCAGCACCAGCACGAAGGAGGTGAGGACCAGCGCGTCCGGGCCGCCGTGCCCGGCCGCGGTGTCGAGTCCCCGGCCGATCTTCGTGAAGGCCAGCTCGCCGGTGCGGGCGTACAGCAGACCGAGGCCCATCAGCAGGGCGTAGGCGCCGAGGGAGTTGATGACACCGAAGGTCAGCGCGCCCTGCACGGCCTTCGCCTCGTCGATGCGATAGCCCGTCAGCGCGTAGGCCACCACGCTCATCAGCTCGAAGAACACGAACGCGTTGAAGAGGTCCCCGGCGATGGCGAACCCGCACATGGCGCCCTGGAAGACCAGCATCAGCGCGGGGAAGGAGCCGGTGTGCCCGATGGGGGGTTCGTCGAAGTAGCGCCACGAGTACGCCAGCGCCCCGAGGCTCACCAGCGAGACGAGCGCGGCCATGCCGAGCGAGGGCCCGTCCCCGATCACCTCGATGCCGACGCTCTCGCCGCCGACGGGGACCCAGCCGCCGACCCATTCGACCATCGGCGGTGAGGAGTTGAGCAGCAGGACGAGGGCCAGCGCGGCCGTCGCGCCGCAGACGACGAGGCCGGTCAGCTCGGCGGCGGCCCGGGGCAGACGGCGGCCCGTGGCCACCAGCACGGCGGCTCCGAGCAGCGGCACCGCCACGAGGAGCGGAAGCAGATGGTGCATCAGCCGCGCAGCTCCCGCAGTTCGTCGGGGTCGACCGTGCCGTGCCGCTTGGCGATCTGCAGCACCAGGGCGAGCAGCAGCGCGGTGACGGTGGCACCGACGACGATGTCGGTGAGGGTGAGGGCCTGCACCAGGGGGTCGACCAGCGGCCGGGAGCCGGGCTTGATGTCCGAGAAGACGGGCGCGGTCCCGCCGGAGCGGTAGCCGACCGACAGCAGCAGGACATAGGTGGAGCACTGGCACACCGCGAGACAGCCGACGGCGTGGATCAGATTGCGGCTGGTGGCGAGGCCGTAGCAGCCGGTCAGGAAGATGTACGCGGCGACCAGGTACGGAAAGACGTGCATCGGGGCGTTCTCACCTCCCGTTCTCCTCCTCGATCTCGACGGCCTGGTCGAGGAAGTTGGCGAGCAGCACGACGACCGCGCTCGCCACCTCCATGCCGATGAAGGCGTTCAGCAGCGGGACGATGCCGCCGGAGGACAGCGTGTTGAACGTGCCGTACGGCAGAAGCGTGTTGGCCAGGAACGCGGTGCCGGCCAGGACGCCGGCGAAGCCCAGCACCAGGTAGCAGGAGACGGCGACGGCGTCGGAGGTCTCGTAGACGGTGATCGGGCGGACGCGTTCCAGCGCCCGGTAGTCGGCGCCCAGGTACAGCAGGTGCAGGGCGGTCGCGGCGACCACTCCGCCCTGGAAGCCGCCGCCGGGGCTGAGCTGGCCGTGGGCGATGACGTACAGACCGCAGACGAGGGCCACGGGCAGCACGACGAGCGCGTAGCGGCGGACCGGCCGGACCACCTCGGCGGGTTCCGGCTGCGCCCGGCGCTCGTCGCGGGCCTGGCGCAGCAGCACCACACAGCCGAGGACTGCGGCGAACAGGATGCTCATCTCGCCGAGGGTGTCGTAGGCGCGCTGGTCGAAGTTGACGGAGGCGATGGTGTTGGCGGTGCGCCGGGCGAGGGAGGCCTGTACGGCGCGGGTGCCGTACGGGTGCCGGCGGCCGCCGAAGCCCGGCAGGCCGAGGCAGGCGGCGACCAGCAGGGCGGCCAGGCCCGCGCCGCCCACGGCCAGCACCCACAGCCGCAGCCGCCGGGTCACCGGGCACCGTCCTTGGACCGGCCGCGCCGCCTGACCTTGCGGACCGACAGCATGATCAGGAGGGGGGTCAGGGCGGAGCCGACGGCCAGCTGGGACAGGCCGACGTCCGGGGCCTGGAGCACGGTGAACAGCACGGCAAGGACGACCCCGAGCACGGACAGCACCAGCGCCTGGCGGGCGGGGTCGCGCTGGACGACGGCCGCGGTGGCGGAGGCGGCCACCAGCAGCAGGGCGACGACGATCACGGCGTCGGCCATGGGCCACCCCCTCCACCGGCCCGCCGGCGGCGACCGGCGTGCACGGCCGGCCGTGTGTCAGCCACCGCGCACCCCCCGGAAGCCGCCGCCCAGCGCCCGTGAGGCGATCAGGTTGCCGCCGATCAGCAGCGCGCCGATCACCAGCAGCTTCACCATCGCCCGGCCCGGCCCGGTGGCCACGCACAGCGCGACCACGACGGCCGCGCCGAGCCCGACCGCCGCGAAGGTGAGCCCCCAGGCGCTCGCCCGCTGTCCCTCCAGGTCGTCGGAGAGCAGCCGGGCGAAGACCAGGGTGCCGACCGGGCCGAGCAGGGCCAGCAGCAGCGCGAGGTCGACGTAGGACGGCCGGCCGTATCCCTGCGAGAGCAGCAGCAGCACCGGGCACAGCACCGAGGTGGTCAGGTTCTGCGCCACCACACGGCGGCCCATCGGGCCGGTGGTCACGCCCCACACCGCGGCCGCCCCTCCCCCGGCCAGCACCACGGTCGCCGCGAGGATCCAGCCGTTCACCGCCATGTCACCGCCCGCCGGCCGGCGCGCGCCAGCAGTGCCCCCGCGGCCGCGCAGGAGCCGCCGACGACCCATTCCAGGGTGTAGACCGGCGTGATCAGCACCAGCCACAGCACCGTCAGCGCGACCCACCAGGCCAGCAGTTCGCCGACGGCGAGGAGGACGGTGCGCGGTGCCGTGCGCCGGTTCATCCGTCACCTCCTCGGTCCGTTCTGCTCGCATGTACGGCGGTGTGTCCGCTTCATCGCTCGGGGCATCCAAGCACCGCCGACCCCATGGAGGGGCGGCGGCACGCGGGTCCGCCAGCGGAGTGCCCCGGGAGCGTGAACGGAAACCGCCGGTGTGCTCCCGGCGCCGCCCCGAGGGCGGCATCCTCGCCGTTTCGCCGGGTAACCGCCTTACGACCCAAGGATGTTGACCACGGGAGGACGCATGGGCCGGACCGCCTCACGACTGCCTGCGGTGCTGCGCGCGCCCAGAAGGCGGGCACGGCCGAAGGAGGCAGGCCCGACCGCACGGCCGAAGGACGCAGCCCGGACCGCCGGGCGGCACGCGCTGCCGCTGCCCCTCCGGGTGCTGGCGATGCTGGTCGCCTTCGCGTTCATGGTGGCGTTCGCCATCGTCCTGGCCCGGCTGACGCTGGAGCCGTCCCCGGCGTCGGCCGCGCTGACGCACGCCAATCTGCACCCCGGCCGCAGCATGAAGGCCTATCTGGAGTACGCGCAGTGGCGGGACGCGGTCAAGCAGCTCGGCGGGAACGTGCTCCTCGGTGTCCCCTTCGGCGTGCTGGTGCCGGTGCTCGCGCCGCGGGCCCGCGGTGTGCTCCGGGTGCTGGCGCTCACGGCGCTCGTGATGCTGATGGTGGAGCTGGTCCAGGGTGCGCTGGTCACCGGGCGGGCCTTCGACATCGACGACGTCATCCTCAACACCACGGGGGCGCTGCTCGGTTGGCTGCTGCTGGGGCGGCGGCTCGGGCGGGGCGTCCACCGGCGTGTGCGCGGGCAGGCGGCCGAGTGATCGTCAGGAGAAGGTCCGTACCAGGGTATTGACGGCCCCTTATCTCACTCCTTGAATCAAGAGGCATCTCGCCCCCCACGAGCGAACGGAGAGCCATGGCCTCCCCACGCCTGCTCCGCAGATGTCTCCTGGCCGCCCTGTCCGCCGTCCTGGTCGGCTCCGCGGCCGTCGGCCCGGCGCGCGCCGGGACCGCCGTACCGGCGGCCGCGACCGTCACCACCTTCTCCGACACCTTCGACGGGCCCGCGGGCGCCGCGGTCGATCCCTCGAAGTGGACCCTGGAGACCGGCGACAACGTCAACAACCACGAGCGGGAGTACTACACCTCGGGCACGCACAACGCGGCCCTGGACGGCCAGGGCCACCTGGTGATCACGGCCCGGAAGGAGAACCCGGCGGGCTACCGGTGCTGGTACGGCAGCTGCCAGTACACCTCGGCCCGGCTGAACACGGCCGGCAAGTTCGACGCCCGGTACGGGCATGTCGAGGCGCGCATGAAGATTCCGCGCGGGCAGGGCATGTGGCCCGCGTTCTGGATGCTCGGCACACCCGTCAACTGGCCCGACTCCGGCGAGATCGACGTGATGGAGAACGTCGGCTTCGAGCCGTCGACCGTGCACGGCACCATTCACGGCCCCGGCTACTCCGGCTCGGGCGGCATCGGCGCCGCCTACACCCTGCCGGGCGGGCAGGCCTTCGCGGACGCCTTCCACACCTTCGCGGTCGACTGGGCGCCCGGCTCCATCACCTGGTCCGTGGACGGCACCGTCTACGAGCGGCGCACACCCGCCGACCTGGGCGGCAGGACATGGGTGTTCGACAACAAGCCGTTCTTCCTGATACTCAACCTCGCTGTCGGCGGCTACTGGCCCGGCGACCCGGACGGCTCCACCCAGTTCCCGCAGCAGCTGGTGGTGGACTCGGTGTCGGTGACGACGAGCGACAGCGCGAGCGGTGTCCCGATCCGGGGGCTCGCCGGCAAGTGCGTCGACGTGGCCGGCGCGAACTCCGCGAACGGGACCCCGGTCCAGCTCTACGACTGCAACGGCACCGCCGCGCAGTCGTGGACGGTCGGCTCGGACGGCACGCTCCGGGCGCTCGGCAAGTGCCTGGACGTGACGGGCAACGGCACGGCGGACGGCTCGACCGTCCAGCTGTGGGACTGCACCGGCGGCCCCAACCAGAAGTGGACCGTCACCGGGGCGCACGACATCGTCAACCCGCAGGCGAACAAGTGTCTGGACGTCACCGGGAACAACTCGGCCAACGCGACGCGCCTGCAGATCTGGACCTGCACCGGCGGCGCCAACCAGAAGTGGACGGTCGGCCAGGGGGTGTCGTTCGGATCAGGCCGGCCGTGAGGAACAGCGCTTGCCGCGCGACGCCGGGATGATCCACACGACACCCCCTAGAGGTCAGCGCAGGGTCCAGGTGTACTTGCCGCCGCCGACCCATCGGACCACCTCGGGGTCGTCGAGGTCGTGGATGGTGATGCCGTAGGAGGCGGCCACCTCCAGTACGTCGGTGACGGTCCTGGCCGCACCGATCACCTCACCGTCGATCTCCACGATCCGGAAGGGCGGCTCGCCGGGCTTCCCCGGGCACACACCGAGCACCAGGATCCGCGGATGGGAGATATAGGGAGCTGATTGTTCGGTCATGCAATTCAGCGTAGGACCTAACCCGAGCAGACGAGTCATCAGGGTGCACCGTCCAGGAGTTCCGGGACCGCGGCCGCCACCGATCCCGCTCACCCGTGCCTCAGGGCCGTCGCCAGTCGTCGCCGGTCAGATGGGAGCCGGCCTGGGGGCCCATGCGCAGCATGCCGCCGTCGACGCTCCAGGACGCGCCGGTGACGTAGGAGGCGTCCGGGCTCGCGAGGAAGGCGATCACGGCGGCGACCTCGCGGGCGTCTCCGGGTCGTCCGAGCGGCACGCCGGGGCGGCGCTCGGTGTGCACGTCGGTGTCCTCCTGGCCGGTCATCGGGGTGGCGATCTCACCCGGTGCGACCGCGTTCACGGTGATGCCGTACTCGGCCAGCTCCAGGGCCATCACCTGGGTCAGCAGCCCGAGCCCGCCCTTGGCCGCGCAGTACGGGGCGGCGCCGACCCGGGGCTGGTGCTCGTGCACGGAGGTCACGTTGACGATCCGGCCGCCGTCCCCCTGCCGGATCATGCGCCGGGCCGCCCGCTGCCCGCACAGGAACGGGCCGACCAGGTCGACGTCGAGGACCCGGCGCACATCGGCCAGGGTCAGGTCGAGGTAGGGCGTCATGGTGCCCGTACCGGCGTTGTTGACCAGGACGTCGACGCGGCCGAGTTCGGCGCACAGCTCGTCCACGGTGTCGGCGGCCTCGGGCAGCCGGGTCAGGTCGAGCCGCGCGATCGCGGCGCGGCTCCCCTTCGCCCGGACCTCCTCGGCCGTCCGCTCGGCGCCCTTCTCGTCCGTGTGCCAGGTGATGCCGACGTCCAGGCCGGCCTCGGCGAGACGGACCGCGGTGGCGCGGCCGATGCCGCTGTCCGCGCCCGTGACGACCGCCGTGCGCCGCGTGTCCGGTTCGGGCATGGCGAACCTCCTCGGGACGGGCCGCTCGGACGAGTCATCGCAGTACCCGGGGGGTCTGCCGGGCAAACGGGCGCCCGGCGCCGGCCGCGGGTCGCCCCCGGCCGCTCGCGCGGTTCCCCGCGCCCCTTCCCGGCGCCGGGTGCCACCCTGGTCTGCATGGAACCCGTCGCCGCGCTGGACCGGATCGCCTTCCTGCTGGAGCGTGCGCTGGCGCCCACCTACCGGGTACGGGCCTTCCGCACGGCCTCGCGCGTACTGGCCGGGCTGCCCGAGGACGAGGTCGCCGCGCGCGCGGCGGCCGGGACGCTGGAGTCGCTCAAGGGGGTCGGGCCGAAGACCGCGCAGGTGGTGCGGGAGGCACTGGCCGGTGAGGTGCCGGGCTATCTGAGCAAGCTGGAGGAGGAGAGCGGCGCACCTCCCGAGGGCGCCGGGGCCCGGTTGCGGGCGCTGCTGCGCGGTGACTGCCACACCCACTCGGACTGGTCCGACGGGGGCAGCCCGATCGAGGAGATGGGGCGGACGGCGGCCGCCCTCGGCCATGAGTGGACCGCCCTCACCGACCACTCCCCGCGGCTGACGGTGGCCCGGGGCCTGTCCCCGGCGCGGCTGCGCGAGCAGCTGGCGGTGGTGGCGGAACTGAACGCGCGATGGGCGCCGTTCCGGCTGCTCACCGGCATCGAGTGCGACATCCTGGAGGACGGCTCGCTGGACCAGGAACCGGAGCTGCTGGAGCGGCTGGACGTGGTCGTGGTGTCGGTGCACTCCAAGCTGCGGATGGACGCCCGAGCGATGACCCGGCGGATGGTGGCCGCCGTCCGCGATCCGCACGCCGACGTCCTCGGGCACTGCACCGGACGGCTGGTCACGGGCCGGGGGCGGCCGGAGTCGGAGTTCGACGCGGACGAGGTGTTCGCCGCCTGCGCCGAGTCCGGTACGGCCGTGGAGATCAACAGCCGCCCCGAACGGCTGGACCCGCCCCGGCGGCTGCTGCGCCGGGCCGTGGCCGCGGGGGTGCTGTTCTCCGTCGACACCGACGCGCACGCGCCCGGCCAGCTGGACTGGCAGATCCTGGGCTGCGCCCGCGCCGAGGAGTGCGGGGTGCCCGCCGAGCGGGTGGTGACCGCCTGGTCGGCCGAGGAGCTGCTGGACTGGACGCGGAAGGGCCGGGTGCCGGCACGCGTGGCGGGGTCCTGACGTGGTACCCGGACCGGGAGCCCCGCACGTGAGAGAGGACCCCGGATGGACCGTGCCGCCGTCTTCGACGTCGACGGAACCCTCGTCGACACCAACCACCTGCACGTGGTGACCTGGTGGGAGGCCTTCCGGCAGGCCGGCCACGACGTGCCCATGCACGCCGTGCACCGGGCCGTCGGTCTCGGCTCCACGGACCTGGTCGCCCATCTGCTCGGCGACGACCGCGACCCGGAGGGCGACGCCGCGCTGAGCGCGGCGCACAAGGCGCTGTACGGCCAGTACTTCGCCCGGCTTCCGGCCCTGCCGGGCGCCGGGGAGCTGCTGCGCCGGCTGCACGGGGACGGCTGGACGGTGGTCCTCGCCACCTCGGCGAGCGGGTCCGAGCTGGGCGCGCTGCGCCGCGCGATCGATGCGGACGACGCCATCACGGACACGGCGAGCAGCGAGGACGTCCGGGAGGGCAAGCCCTCTCCCGAGCCGGTGGAGCATGCGCTGGAGCTGGCCGGGGTACCGGCCTCGGGGGCGGTGTTCGTCGGGGACACGGTGTGGGACATGCACGCGGGCACCAAGGCGGGCGTGCGCTGCTTGGGCGTGCTGTGCGGCGGGATCCCCCGGGCCGACCTGGAGGAGGCCGGGGCTGAGGCGGTCTACGCGGACCCCGCCGATCTGCTCGCCCGGCTCGCCACAAGTCCACTGGCCTGAGCCTCACGGATTGTGATGCGGGTCACGTATAATGGCGGAACAGCAGGGTGTCGTTGCCCGTTGAACGAACCGTGGGTGCGGATGGGACAGTGTCCCCGGGCCTCACCATCCGCCCACAGGGACGATCGTTCGGCTGAAGCCCTGTGGAGCCTTTCGCCGAGAGGCGACCGCCGTCCGTGCCCACCACCGGACCGCCCCGGTCGTGAATCCCCCGTCACGGCCGGGGCCCTTTTCATGCCCGGCCGCCCCGGCCGGGCGCTCCCTGGGCCATCGCGGGGGCGCCGGCGTCGAGGAACTCCCGCAGGTCCGCCGTGAGCCGCTCCGCGTGCGTCGCGAACAGGCCGTGGCCGCCGTTCTCGTACACCTTCAGGGTGGCGTCCGGCACGAGCCGGGCCGTTCGCTCGCCCGTGTGGGCCAAGGGCGCGGAGGTGTCGTGCGTGCCGTGCACGACGAGCGCCGGGACGTCCAGCGCGGGCAGCTCGGCGGCGAGGTCGAGGGCGGCCACGACGGCCCGCACGCCGGTCGCGGCGCGGGGCGTGGCGGCCAGGCACCGGTCGACCAGATAGCGCACAAAGGCCGGGGACACCTCGTTGCCGGGCCGGCCGGCGGCGAAGAAGTCGTCCGCCATGGCGGTGAAGTAGGCGGCCCGGTCCCGCCGGAAGAACTCCTCGTCCGCGCGCACCAGCGCCGGGTCCAGGCCCTCGGGCAGGGCGGCCGAGCGGACCACGCCGGGGCTGACCCCCGCGATGAGGGCGACGCGCGCCACGCGTGCGCTGCCGTGCCGGGTCAGGCAGCGCACCACCTCCGCGGTGCCGACGGAGTGGCCGATCAGGGTGACCTCGCGCAGGTCGAGGTGGTCGAGCAGCCCCTGGAGGTCGTCGGCGAGGGTGTCGAGGTCGTAGCCGGACCAGCTGTCCTCGGAGCGGCCGTGCCCCCGCCGGTCCAGGCCGACGCACCGGTGACCGGCCTCCGCGAGGGGCAGCATCTGGTACTCCCACAGCTCGTGGCCCAGGTAGGCGCTGGCCACGAAGACGGCGACGGGGCCGGTGGCGGGACCGTGGTCGGCGTAGTGCAGTCGGACGCCGTCGACGGGGCTCTCGTAGTACGGCATGGGGGGCCTCCTCGGTTTCCGGCTCGGTCCGGCGGGACGGTACGTCCGCCGTGCTGATGATCCCGATGGTTTCCCGGAACGGCCCCTGGGTCGATTACCCGCCACGTCATGCCGGGTGTGCGGGCGTGGCGCCCGGGTACCCGGCCGGGCGTCCAGAGCCTCCGCCGTACGGACGGAAGGAGACGAAGGTGAGCAGCTCAGCGGGCAGCAGGGTGGTGGTGACGGGGGCCACCGGCAACGTCGGCACGAGCGTGGTGCGCCTGCTCTCCGAGGACCCCGGGATCAAGTCGGTACGGGGTCTCGCCCGGCGCAGGCCCGACTGGTCGCCGCCCAAGACCGAGTGGGCCGCCGTCGACCTGGCCGCGGACCAGGACAACCTCGCCGAACGGTTCGAGGGCGCCGACGCGGTGATCCATCTGGCGTGGGCGTTCCAGCCGACGCACGACCCGGCGGCCACCTGGCGGACCAATGTGCTCGGCGGCATCCGGGTGTTCGAGGCGGTGGCCGCGGCCCGGGTGCCGGTGCTGGTGCACGCCTCCTCCGTCGGGGCGTACTCGCCGGGTCCGAAGGAGCGCGCGGTGGACGAGTCATGGCCGACGCACGGCTGGCCGGACGCCGCGTACTGCCGGGAGAAGGCCTACCTGGAGCGCACCCTGGACGTGTTCGAGCGCGACCACCCGGAGGTGCGGGTGGTGCGGATGCGGCCGGCGTTCCTGTTCAAGTGGGAGTCGGCGAGCGAGCAGCGCCGCATCTTCGCCGGGCGCTTCCTGCCCGGTCCGCTGGCCCGCCCGGAGCTGCTGCCGTTCCTGCCGGACGTGCCCGGCCTGCGGGTGCAGGCGCTGCACACCGACGACGCCGCCGAGGCATACCGCCTCGCGGTGCACACGGACACCGCCCGGGGCCCCTTCAACCTCGCCGCCGAGCCGCCCCTCGACGCCGCCGTGCTCGCAGAGCTGCTCGGCTCCCGTCCCGTGCGGCTGCCGCGTACGGCGGCCCGCTCGGCGATCGCCGCCGCCTGGGGGCTGCGGCTGCTCCCCGCCTCCCCGCACCTGTTCGACGCCGTGCTGCGCCTGCCGCTGATGGACTGCGCGCGGGCGCGCGACGAGCTGGGCTGGCAGCCCCGGATGACGGCGACGGAGGTGCTCCAGGAGTTCCTGGACGGCCTGCAGAAGGGCGGCGGGACGGACACCGAGCCGATGCGGGGACGCAAGGTCGGCTGAACGGCGCACCGACCCGTACCGACGTACCGCCGAGGAGTGACGACATGACACAGCGGGAGCAGGAACCCGGTAACGGCCCGGAGCCCGTCCCGAGGGACCTGCCCGACCAGCAGGCCCAGGGCGAGGACGACCCCTGGGACGCCGCCCCCGGACAGAAGCCCGACGACGAGTCCGAGGCGGACCGGCTGCCGGACCCCGACGAGGCCGGCGCCGGGCCACGCGGTGCGCCGCGGGCGGGCACGGTGCACCCCGGGCAGCCCGCACCGGACGAGCCGGCGGACTGAGCGTCAGCGCGGCGCCCGCTCCTGGAGCGCGGCCCGCCAGGCCGGCAGCCGGTCCTCGGGCTCCGGTTCGGGGCGCCGGCCGCCGCCGGTGAAGAAGTCGGCCAGCGGCAGGATCGCGGCGCCCACCGTGACGGCGTCGGGGCCGAGCCGGCCGAGCTCGATGGTCACCTTGTCGGCCGGGTGGCGCAGGGCGTACGTGGCCGCGTGCCGGCGCACGGAGGGCAGGAAGCGGCTGCCGAGCTGGAGGCCCGCCCAGCCGCCGACGATGATCCGCTCGGGCTGGAAGAGGTTGATCAGGTCGGACAGGCCGGCCCCCAGGTACTCGGCGGTCTCCTCCAGGACGGCCAGCGCGACCGGGTCGGCCTCGGTCCCCTCGGCGGGGTAGGCGGCGGCCAGCATGGCGGTGAGCGCGGTCTCCTCGTCGGCGCCGCGGGGCGGCCGTCCGCCCTCCTCGCGCCAGCGGGCGAGCAGCGACTCGGCGCCGGCGTAGGCCTCCAGGCAGCCGGGGGCGCCGCAGCGGCAGCGGCGCCCGCGGACCCGTACCGTCAGATGGCCCCACTCGACGGCCCGCCCGTGCTCCACCTCGAGGGTGACCAGGCAGGCGCCGACGCCGGAGCCGAAGAGCACGACGACGGCGTTGCGGGCACCGCGTCCCGCCCCGAACCACATCTCGGCCTGGCCCAGGGTCTTGGCGCCGTTGTCGATGAAGTACCGGACCGTCTCCGGGAGTTCGGAGGTGGCGCGGAGCAGCCGCTCCAGCGGCACCGCGTCCCACCCGATGGTCTGCCCGTGCACGACGGCGCCCCGGTCGGGGGTGTGCTCGACGATGCCCGGGACGCCGACACCGACGCCGAGCAGCCGCTCGGGCCTCGCGCCCTCGGCGGTGAGCACCTCGGCGACGCCGTCGCGGATGTGCCCGACGATGACGTCGACGTCGTAGCCCTGCGGGGTCAACGGGCGTTCGGTGCGGGCGAGTTCGGTGAGGGCCAGGTCGAACAGCTCGACCCGGACCCGGGTCTCGCCGACGTCGACGCCGATCATCTGCCCGCTGTGCGGGGCGACGCGCAGCAGGGTGCGGGGCCGGCCGCCGTCGGATTCGACGCTGCCGGCCTCCTCGACCAGGCCGTCGGCGATCAGGTCGGCGACCACGTTGCTGACCGAGCCGGAGCTCAGACCGGTGACCGGGCCCAGCTCGAAGCGGCTGAGCGGGCCGTCGAAATACAGTCGTTGCAGCACGGCCGTGCGGTTGCCCCGCCTGAGGTCACGTACCGTGCGCCCGTTGCGCCCCGCCATGCGGCTCCCTTCACGAACCCTGCCCGACCTGCAACATACCCCTTCGGACAGGGAGAGCGCGATATTTCCCCAACCCTTAGTTCACGCTGTGAGCTAAGCAGGGGCCGCGCCCGGTGCCGCACACTCCCTCCCCCCTGGCTCAGCCGGCCGCGTACACGTCCTCGACGTACCGCCCGTCCGCCACCAGCTCGTCCAGCCACAGCTGTGCCGCCGCCTCGTCGGCGCCGGGGGTCCGCTTCCGGTACAGGGTACGGAACGCCTCGCGGACCCCGGGGGCCATGCGGGCGCCGTCACCGCAGACGTACACCCGGGCGCCGGCGGCGAGCAGCCCCCACACCTCATCGCCCTCGGCGGCGATGCGGTGCTGCACGAAGAGGGCGCCCTTCTC
>NZ_JBSGDB010000235.1:0-12949 GCF_053602155.1 Streptomyces sp. NPDC004561 | reverse complement strand
GGCTATGCCCTGCTGAGTACGGGGGGCGAGGACGACACGGCGCGGGCGAGCTCGGTGGCGACCAGCCGCTGGGGCACGCTCCCCGCCGGCTGGAAGCCGTGGCAGACCACGGCGTCCGCGGTCGCCGAGCGGGGGGTGAGGAAGGCGCCGGGCTATGAGGGGAACAGGTCGCCGGCCTGCGCAGCGAACGACGGCGCCCTCTACTGCGCAGGCAGCGCCCTCCTTCCGGAACGGATCGACGCCACCACTGGACGTACCCTCTGGCGCTCCGGCATCGCGCCCGCCGGATTGCCGGCCGGCCGCTATGTCACCACCGTCCTCGGCGCGTACGAGGATGTGGTGCTGGTGGAGCTGACGGTCATGGGCGAGGACGGTAAGGGGCAGTCACAGTCCGTCCTCGCGCTCGACAGCGCGAACGGCACGAAGCTGTGGTCCCACCCGGTGCGGACCGACAGCCTGGGCTCGGCCTATGCCGCCGGGGTGACGCTGACGCAGGAGGGCGACGGCGGCGCGGTGACCGTCCGCTCGGCGCGCGATGGAACGGTGCGCCGCAGCATCCCCGTGCCCACCGGGTACGACTGCTCGCCGCTCGCCGTCGACGACCGCCCCTACGTGGAGTGCGCCACCCGGATGGAGGGATCGCACGCTACGAAGTTCTTCGTCGTCGACCCCACCGACGGCTCTGCGCGCATCCTGGTGTCTCCCGCCCAGCAGCGAAGCTTCGTCGGGACCCAGGACGGACAACTGGTCTTCGTGGAGTCCGACAGCCAGCCGGTGACCGACAGTCCCGACCTGACCTACACCCGGATCGTGCGCGTCGACCCGCGCACCGCCAAGCGCTCGATGACGGATCTGCCCGAGCACTACCGCGGGGGGATACCTGCTCTGGCGCACGGGAATCTCTACTTCGCCACCTCCAGCGGCCTGGTCACGGCCGTCTCGCCGGTGACGGGAGCCCGGCTGTGGCAGGGGCATACGACGCTGGAGACACCGGGCGTGGCCTCGGTGGACCCGGCGGGGCACACCGTGTACCTGGCCGGCGGAAGCGGCCGGGTGGCCGCCCTCGACGCGGCGCGCGGCACCCTGCTGTGGGAGTCCTCGGCGCGCGCGGAGGTGCTGGACAGCGGGCTCCTGCCCACAGTGTGGTTCAACAAGGGCGCCCTGGTGCTGGCGACGTCCGACGGCACTCTCTTCACCCTCGACCCGGCGCATCCCGGACGGAAGCCCGTCCCGGCGTGACACGGGCCGGTCCGCCCGACCGGGGCGGCGACGATGCCCCGGCTCGTGGAGTCGCCGGTCAGTGGCTGTGCCGGCGCACGGCGGGTGTCGTAGGGCGGTGCGGGTGTCGAGCATGGAGGTCCGGGCTCTTTCCGAGGGGCGCGGCCGGTACGAGTGTGGCCGGGTCCCCGGGGGCCGGGCCGTCACCGGGCGGACGCCGGGCCAGGGGCTTTGTCCTCACAGTGGAAAAAGTCTGCTGGAAATCGTGCACAGCTTCTTCCCAGGTTCGGCCGGCACTGCTACGTTCCCTGTCGAAAGCCCGACACTGGCGGCCGAAACTGGCGGGGAGGGGCACGTGAGACGCATGACTGCTCGACCGGCGAACGCGCACCAGGCCCGTCTGCTGAAGCTGCTGCGCGACGGCGGCCCCAACTCCCGTGCCCAGCTGGGCGACCGGATCGAACTCTCCCGGTCCAAGCTGGCCGTGGAGGTGGACCGGCTGCTGGAGACGGGGCTCGTGGCGGCCGACGGACTCGCCGCCTCGCGCGGCGGCCGCCGCTCCCACAACGTCCGGCTCAACCCGGACCTCAGGTTCCTCGGCGTCGACATCGGCGCGACCTCGGTCGACGTCGCCGTCACCACCCCCGAACTGGAGATCCTCGGCCACCTCAACCAGCCGATGGACGTCCGTGAGGGTCCGGTCGCGGTCTTCGAGCAAGTCCTGGACATGGCCGGGAAGTTGAAGGCCGCGGGACTCGCCGGGGGCTTCGACGGCGCCGGCATCGGCGTCCCCGGGCCGGTCCGCTTCCCCGACGGCGTACCGGTCGCCCCACCGATCATGCCCGGCTGGGACGGCTTCCCCGTACGGGAGGCGCTCAGCCAGGAACTCGGCTGCCCGGTCATGGTCGACAACGATGTGAACCTCATGGCCATGGGGGAGCAGCACGCCGGAGTCGCCCGCACCACGGCCGACTTCCTCTGCGTCAAGATCGGTACCGGCATCGGCTGCGGCATCGTGGTCGGCGGCCGGGTCCACCGGGGCACCACCGGCAGCGCCGGCGACATCGGCCACATCCAGGCCGTGGCCGACGGCCGCCCCTGCGCCTGCGGCAACCGGGGCTGTCTGGAAGCCCACTTCAGCGGCGCGGCACTGGCCCGCGATGCGGTGCAGGCGGCCCAACAGGGCCTGTCCGCCGAACTCGCGGCCCGGCTCGAGACGAGCGGCACCCTCACCGCCGTCGACGTCGCCGCCGCGGCCGCGGCGGGGGACGCCACCGCACTCGACCTGATCCGCGAGGGCGGCACCCACGTCGGTCAGGTCATCGCCGGACTCGTGTCCTTCTTCAACCCCGGCCTGGTGGTGATCGGCGGCGGGGTGACCGGCCTCGGCCACACCCTGCTCGCCGCCATCCGCACCCAGGTCTACCGCCAGTCCCTCCCGCTCGCGACCGGCAACCTGCCCATCGTCCTGGGGGAGTTGGGCCCCAGCGCCGGCGTCATCGGCGCGGCCCGGCTGATCAGCGACCACCTCTTCTCACCCGCGTAGGCCCACGACAGCTCCTCACCGCGCCGACCCCCTGTCGGCGCGAGCGACCTTCGTCCACCACGCCCACTGACTCGTGTAACGACGCCTTTCGTCCGTACGGCACCCAGCCCTGCCCTGCGAGCCGCGGCACGCCCTGACACCGGCCCGCACGTCCGCCGAGGGGAACCACATGGCACCAGAACCACCGCTGCTCAGCATGTCCGGGATCGCCAAGTCGTTCCCCGGCGTCCGCGCCCTGGACGGCGTCGACCTCGACGTCCAGGCGGGGGAAGTGCACTGTCTGCTCGGTCAGAACGGCGCCGGCAAGTCCACGCTCATCAAGGTCCTCGCCGGCGCCCACCAGCCGGACGACGGCGCCATCCACTGGCGCGGCGAGCCGGTCACCCTGCGCTCGCCCATCGCCGCCATGCGCCTCGGCATCGCCACCATCTACCAGGAACTCGACCTCGTGGAGCACCTGTCGGTGGCGGAGAACGTCCACCTCGGGCACGAGCCGACGGCCGCCGGCTTCGTCGTCCGCGGGATGGCGGCGCGCACGGCGACCTCCCTGCTGCTCGAGCGACTCGGACACCCGGAGATCGACCCCGCCCGCCTGGTCGGGGAGTTGTCGGCGGCCCAGCAGCAGGTCCTTGGCCATGGCCCGGGCCCTCTCCCACGACGTACGGCTCATCGTCATGGACGAGCCGTCCGCCGCCCTCGACCCCGACGAGGTGGACAACCTCTTCCGGATCGTCGCCGATCTCACCGCCGACGGCGTCGCCGTCGTCTACATCTCGCACCGTCTCGAGGAGATCCGGCGCATCGGCGACCGGGTGACCGTACTCAAGGACGGGCGGGCGGTCGCGGGGGGACTGCCCGCCAAGACCACCCCGACCCGGGACGTCGTCGCCCTGATGACCGGCCGCAACGTCGAGTACGTCTTCCCCGGGCGGCCGGCGCGGGAACCCGACGGCGAGCCCGTCCTGCGGGTGCGGGGCCTGGCCCGCGACGGCGAGTTCGCCCCGCTCGACCTCGACCTGCGGCCGGGCGAGATCGTAGGACTGGCCGGACTGGTCGGCTCGGGGCGCTCGGAGATCCTGGAGACGATCTACGGCGCACGCAGGCCCACGGCGGGGAACGTGTCCGTCGACGGGCGGACCCTGCGCCCCGGGAGCGTCCGTTCGGCCGTACGCGCCGGACTCGGGCTGGCACCCGAGGAACGCAAGGCGCAGGCCCTGCTGATGCTGGAGTCCGTCACCCGGAACGTCTCGGTGTCCTCCCTGTCCCGCTTCTCCCGGGCCGGCTGGGTCGACCGGCGCGCCGAACGGGGCGCCGCACGGACGTCCGTCCGTGAACTGTCGCTGCGGCCCGACAACCCGGACGTGCCCGTACGCACCCTGTCCGGTGGCAACCAGCAGAAGGCCGTCCTGGCCCGCTGGCTGCTGCGCGGCTGCCGGGTGCTGCTGCTGGACGAGCCCACCCGTGGCGTCGACGTCGGCGCGCGCGCCGAACTGTACGCGGTGGTGCGCCGCCTCGCCGACGAAGGGCTCGCCGTCCTGCTGGTCTCCAGCGAGGTGCCCGAGGTGCTGGGCCTCGCCGACCGCGTGCTGGTGCTCCGCGAGGGCCGGGTCGTCCACACGGCGCCCGCCCAGGAGCTGGATGAACACCGTGTCCTCGACCTCGTCATGGAAGGAAGCCCGGCGTCATGACGCAGCCCGTCTCCCCGCCCCGGGACACCGCCGGCAAGATCCCGCAGGCCGGCCGACTCGCCCCCTGGCGCTCCCTGTCGGCCCGCGCCGACGTCCGCACCCTCTCCCTGCTCGGGGTGCTCGCCGCGCTGGTCGTCATCGGCGGCGTCACCAAACCCGACGAGTTCCTCGACACCCGCAATCTCCAACTCGTCCTCACCCAGGCGTCGGTGATCGGCGTGGTCACCGTCGGCATGACCTTCGTCATCACCTCCGGCGGCATCGACCTCTCCGTCGGCGCCATCGTCGCCCTCGCCTCCGTCTGGGCGACCACGGTCGCCACGCAGGAGTACGGCTTCGCGGGCATCCTCTTCACCGCGATGCTCGTCGGCCTCGGCTGCGGACTGGTCAACGGCCTGCTCATCGCCTACGGCGGGATGGTCCCCTTCATCGCCACCCTCGCGATGCTGGCCTCGGCGCGCGGGCTCGCCCTGCAGATCACGGACGGCAAGACGCAGATCGTCACCGTCGACGGCGTCCTCAAGCTAGGTGAGCGCGACTCCTACGTGCTGGGCATCCCGCCCCTGGTCCTGGTGTTCGCCATCGTGACGATCGCCGGCTGGCTCGTGCTCAACCGCACCACCTTCGGCCGCCGCGCCGTCGCCGTCGGCGGCAACGCGGAGGCTGCCCGGCTCGCCGGCATCGACGTCCGCCGCCAGCGGCTCTACCTCTACCTGCTGTCCGGGCTGTGCTGCGGCATCGCCGCCTTCCTGCTGATCGTGCTCTCCGGCTCGGGCCAGAACACCAACGGCAACCTGTACGAACTCGACGCCATCGCGGCCGCGATCATCGGCGGCACCCTGCTCAGCGGGGGCCGCGGCACCGTCACCGGCTCCGTGCTCGGCGTACTGATCTTCACGACGATCACCAACATCTTCGCCCTGAACAACCTCCAGAGCGACGTCCAGCAGATCGCCAAGGGCGCGATCATCGTCGCCGCCGTCCTGGTCCAGCGCCGCACCGCCCGCACGACCTGAGGAAAGGGTTCACCGCCATGTCGCACATCACCAGTCGCAGAGGACTGCTCTTCGGAACCGCGGCGGTCTCCGCGGGAGCCCTGCTCACGGCTTGCACCAGCAACGACACGAAGGACGACGGGGCCGCCGCGAACGAGCAGCCGGCCGCCGACGACAAGCCGGGCAAGCACGTCACCATCGGCTTCGCCGGACCCCAGGCCGACCACGGCTGGCTCAACGCCATCAACGACAACGCCAAGAGCCGGGCCAAGAAGTACTCGGACGTCAGCCTGGAGATCACCGAGGGCTCCAACGACACCGCCCAGCAGATCGGCCAGATCGAGACCCTCATCAACAAGAAGGTCGACGTCCTGGTCGTCCTGCCCGCCGACGGCAAGGCGCTCACCCAGGTCGGCCTGAAGGCGATGCGCGCCGGCATCCCGGTCGTCAACCTCGACCGCATCTTCGACTCCGCGCAGGCCTACCGCTGCTGGATCGGCGGCGACAACTACGGCATGGGCCTGAACGCCGGCCGGTACATCGGCGAGAAGCTCAAGGGCAAGCCGGACGCCCGGGTCGTCGAACTCGCCGGCCTCGACAACCTGGAACTGACCAAGCAGCGCACCCAGGGCTTCGACGACGCCCTGAAGAACTACCCCAACATCAAGAAGGTGGCCCGCCAGGCCGCGGAGTTCACCGTCGAGTCCGGCCAGGCCAAGATGGCCCAACTCCTGCAGGCACAGTCCAAGTTCGACGCCCTGTGGAACCACGACGACGACCAGGGCGTGGGCGCGCTCCGGGCCATCCAGCAGGCCGGACGCGACGACTTCCTGATGGTCGGCGGGGCCGGCGCGCTGTCCGCCTTCCAGGCGATCAAGCAGGACAGCGGCGTACTCAAGGCGACCGTCCTGTACCCGCCCACGATGGCCGCCTCCGCCATCGACCTCGCCCGCGCCCTCGGCCAGGGCAAGGGCGTCGGCGGCCTCGCCGAGTTCGAGATCCCCGCCTCGATCACGCTCTACTCGGCCGTCGTCGACAAGACCAACGTCGACCGGTACATGCCCACCGGCTTCCGGTGACCGGCCCCGCCCGCACCCCCCACCGCGCGAGGGCACAAGCCCCCCACCGCGCCACGACCAACAGGAGGACGAGCGCATGGAACAGCCGCAGCCGCCAGCGGAACCAGAGACGGAACCGAGCGCGGGAAAACCCCGGCTGCGCGTCGGCATGGTCGGCTACGCCTTCATGGGCGCCGCCCACTCCCAGGGGTGGCGCACCGCGGGCCGCGTCTTCGACCTGCCCCGGCTGCCGGTCCTCGCCGTGCTGTGCGGACGGGACGGCACGGCGGCGCGGGCCGCGGCCGACCGGCACGGCTGGGCGGCCGTGGAGACCGACTGGCGCGCCCTGATCGCCCGCGACGACGTCGACCTCGTGGACATCTGCACCCCCGGTGACAGCCACGCCGAGATCGCGGTCGCCGCGCTGGCCGCCGGGAAACACGTCCTGTGCGAGAAGCCCCTCGCGAACACCGTCGCCGAGGCCGCGACCATGACACGGGCCGCCGAGGAGGCGTACGGCCGCGGTCTGCTGGCGATGGTCGGCTTCAACTACCGCCGGGTGCCGGCCACCGCGCTCGCCCGCCGGATGGTCGCCGACGGCCGGCTCGGTACCCTGCGGCACGTCCGGGTGACGTACCTCCAGGACTGGCTGACCGACCCGGGTTTCCCGCTGACCTGGCGGCTGCGGAAGGAACTCGCGGGCTCCGGCGCGCTCGGCGACCTCGGTGCCCACATCGTCGACCTCGCCCAGTACCTGGCGGGGGAGCGGCTGGCCGGAGTGTCGGCGCTGACGGAGACCTTCGTCCGGGAGAGACCCCTGCCCGGCGGCGCCGGAAGCGGTCCGACGGCGATGCCGGCGGCCGGCACCGGCACGGTCACGGTGGACGACGCCGCCCTGTTCACCGGCCGGTTCGCCTCCGGCGCCCTCGCCTCCTTCGAGGCCACCCGGTACGCCACCGGCCGCAAGAACGCCCTGCGTATCGAGCTGAACGGCGAGCGCGGCTCCCTCTTCTTCGATCTGGAGCGGCTGAACGAGCTCTGGTTCCACGACGCCACCGAGCCCGGCACCGAGGCCGGCTTCCGCCGCATCCTCGTCACCGAACCCGATCACCCCTACGTCGACGCGTGGTGGCCGCCGGGCCACGGCCTCGGCTACGAGCACACCTTCGTCCACCAGGCCCGCGACCTCGTCCACGCCATCGAGGACGGCCGCCGCCCCGACCCCTCCTTCGCCGACGGACTGCAGGTGCAGCGCGTCCTCGCGGCGGTGGAGGAGAGCGCAGAGAAGAACTCCGTCTACACGCCCGTCGCGGACTGAGGGGACACGTCACATGCCGCGCCCGTTCACCCTGTTCACCGGCCAGTGGGCCGACCTGCCCCTGGAGGAGGTCTGCCGCCTCGCCCGTGACTTCGGCTACGACGGACTCGAACTCGCCTGCTGGGGAGACCACTTCGAGGTCGACAAGGCGCTCGCCGACCCCGGCTACGTCAAGTCGCGCCACCAACTCCTCGAAAGGTACGGCCTGAAGTGCTGGGCGATCTCCAACCACCTCACCGGCCAGGCCGTCTGCGACGCCATCATCGACGAACGCCACCAGGCCATCCTCCCGGACGACATCTGGGCCGACGGTGACCCCGAAGGCGTACGGCGGCGCGCCGCGGAGCGGATCAAGGACACCGCTCGCGCGGCTGCCGCGTTCGGCGTCGACACCGTCGTCGGCTTCACCGGCTCCGCGATCTGGCACCTGGTCGCCATGTTCCCGCCGGCGCCCGAGTCCATGATCGAGCGCGGCTACGAGGACTTCGCCGCACGCTGGAACCCGATCCTCGACGTCTTCGACACCGAGGGCGTACGGTTCGCCCACGAGGTCCACCCCGGCGAGATCGCCTACGACTACTGGACCACCCACCGCACCCTGGAAGCCGTCGGGCACCGCCCGGCCTTCGGCCTGAACTTCGACCCCTCCCACTTCGTGTGGCAGGACCTCGACCCGGTCGGCTTCCTGTGGGACTTCCGGGACCGGATCCACCACGTGGACTGCAAGGAGGCCCGCAAGCGCCTCGACGGCCGCAACGGCCGCCTCGGCTCCCACCTGCCCTGGGGCGACCCGCGCCGCGGCTGGGACTTCGTCTCCGCCGGACACGGGGACGTGCCCTGGGAGGACGTCTTCCGCATGCTCCGCTCCATCGACTACCGCGGACCCGTCTCCGTGGAGTGGGAGGACGCCGGCATGGACCGGCTGCAGGGCGCACCCGAAGCCCTCGCCCACCTGCGCAGCTACGACTTCGAGCCGCCGTCGGCATCGTTCGACGCGGCCTTCTCCAGCTGACCACTCGCGTCGGCTCGCCAACGCTCCGGGATGACGGCGCATCCCGGCGTACGCACCCACCCCGTACAACCAGCCCCACTCTGGAGGCCATTCGTGCACGGGAACGATCTCACCAACCGCACCGGAACCCGCAGAACACGCCTGCGCAAGTCGCTCGCCCTGCTCGGCGGGGCCCTGCTCGTGGGCACCACCCTCACCCTGACCACCCCCCAGGCCGGCGCAGCCGTCACCGGCCAGGACAGCGCCGCGGCGACGGAGGACTTCCAGCAGGTCACCCTCGCCAAGGGCGCGGCGGAGGTCGGCGAGCCCATGTCGCTCGCCGTCCTCCCCGACCGTTCGGTCCTGCACACCTCCCGCGACGGCGTACTGCGCCTGACGGACGCCGCCGGCAACACCCGGGTGGCGGGCAAGCTCGACGTCTACTCCCACGACGAGGAGGGCCTGCAGGGCGTCGGCGTCGACCCGGACTTCACCCACAACCGGTTCGTCTACCTCTACTACGCCCCGCCGCTGAACACCCCGGCCGGCGACGCCCCGGAGACCGGCACCGCCGCCGACTTCGCGCCCTTCGACGGCGTCAACCGGCTCTCCCGCTTCGTGCTGAACACCGACGGCACCCTCGACAAGGCCAGCGAGAAGAAGATCCTCGACGTGTCGACCACGCGCGGCCTGTGCTGCCACGTCGGCGGTGACATCGACTTCGACGCGGACGGCAACCTGTACCTGTCGACCGGCGACGACTCCAACCCCTTCCAGTCCGACGGCTACAGCCCGCTCGACGAGCGCGCCGACCGCAACCCCGGCTTCGACGCCCAGCGCACCGCGGGCAACACCAACGACCTGCGCGGCAAGATCCTGCGCATCAAGGTCAACGCCGACGGCTCCTACTCCATCCCCGACGGCAACCTCTTCCCGCCCGGCACCGCCAAGACGCGGCCCGAGATCTACGCCATGGGCTTCCGCAACCCGTTCCGGTTCAGCGTCGACAAGAAGACCGGCATCCTCTACGTCGGCGACTACGGCCCCGACGCCGGCGCCGCCGACCCCAAGCGCGGCCCCGCCGGCCAGGTCGAGTTCGCCCGGGTGACCAAGCCCGGCAACTTCGGCTGGCCGTACTGCACCGGCGCCAACGACCCTTACGTCGACTACGACTTCGCGACCAAGACCTCCGGCGCCACCTTCGACTGCTCCGCGCCGAAGAACGACTCGCCGCACAACACCGGTCTGACCGACCTGCCCCCGGCCCAGCCGGCCTGGATCCCCTACGACGGCCCGTCCGTGCCGGAGTTCGGCAGCGGCTCCGAGTCCCCGATGGGCGGCCCGGTCTACCACTACGACGCCACGCTCGACTCGCCCGTGAAGTTCCCCGCCGCCTACGACGGCGACTTCTTCGCCGGTGAGTTCGGCCGCCGCTGGATCAAGCGCGTCACCAGCGACGCCGACGGCAAGGTCCAGTCGATCAACGACATCCCCTGGAGCGGCACCCAGGTGATGGACATGGCGTTCGGCCCCGACGGCGCCCTCTACGTGCTGGACTACGGCACCTCCTGGTTCGGCGGCGACGACCACTCCGGCCTCTACCGCATCGAGAACGCCACCGACGGCCACTCCCCGGTGGCCCAGGCCGCGGCGGACCGCACCTCCGGACAGGCCCCGCTGAAGGTGGCCTTCTCCTCGGCCGGCACCAGCGACCAGGACGGCGACGCGCTCACCTACAGCTGGGACTTCGGCGACGGCGCGAGCTCGACCGCGGCCGACCCCACGCACAAGTACAAGAAGAACGGCACCTACACCGCCACGGTGACCGCCAAGGACACCACCGGCCGCACCGGCAGCGCCAGTGTCCAGGTCGTCGTCGGCAACACCGCGCCCACCGTCACGCTGGAACTCCCGCAGGACGGACAGCTGTTCAGCTTCGGTGACCCGGTCCCGTTCAAGGTGAAGGTCACCGACCCCGAGGACGGCAAGGCGATCGACTGCTCCAAGGTCACCGTCAACTTCATCCTCGGCCACGACAGCCACGGCCACCCGCTGACCTCCGCCCACGGCTGCTCCGGCACCATCCAGACCAGCGCCGACGGCGGACACGACCAGGACGCCAACATCTTCGGTGTCCTCGACGCCCAGTACACCGACGGCGGAGGTGGCGGCCAGGACCCGCTCACCACGCACGCCCGGAGCGTCCTGCAGCCCCGCCACCGCCAGGCCGAGCACTTCGGCACCTCCTCCGGCGTCACCGTGGCCGCCCGGACCACCGCCCACGGCGGCAAGGTCGTCGGCGACATCCACGACGGCGACTGGATCGCCTTCACCCCGTACGCCCTGTCCGACGCCAAGAAGATCACCGCGCGCATCGCCTCCGGCGGTGCCGGCGGCACCCTCGAGGTCCGCGCCGGATCCCCGACCGGCACCCTGCTGGGCAAGGCCACCGTGCCCGTGACCGGCGGCTGGGACACCTACCAGGACGTCTCCGCCGACCTGTCCCGCGCACCGCGCGGCACCATCACCCTCCACCTGGTCTTCAAGGGCGGCAGCGGAGCCCTGTTCGACCTGGACGACTTCACCTTCACCACCGGCTGAGAGGAGGGCACACCATGCGACCAACGGGCACAATCACCACCGCGGCGCTCGGTGCCGCCCTGCTCCTCGGCTGCCTGACCGCACCCGCCGTGTCGGACCCGGCCCACACCAAGCGCGTCCTGGTCTTCTCCAAGACCGCCGGCTTCCGGCACGACTCGATCCCCGAGGGCATCGCCGCCGTCCGGCAGCTCGGCGAGGCGAACGGCTTCACGGTCGACGCCACCGAGGACGCCGGCGCCTTCACCGGCGCGAACCTGCGCCGCTACGCCGCCGTGGTGTTCATGTCGACCACCGGTGACGTCCTCGACGCCGCCCAGCAGGACGCGTTCGAGGGGTACATCCGGCACGGCGGGGGATACGTCGGCGTCCACGCGGCCGCCGACACCGAGTACGACTGGGACTTCTACGGCGGTCTCGCGGGCGCCTGGTTCCAGAACCACCCGGCGATCCAGCAGGCGTCGGTGAACGTGGAGGACCGCGCCCACCCGGCGACCTCGCACCTGGGACGGACCTGGGAGCGCACGGACGAGTGGTACAACTACCGCTCGAACCCGCGCGAACGCGCCCACGTCCTCGCCTCCCTGGACGAGGGGTCGTACACGGGCGGCACCATGAACGGCGACCATCCGATCGCCTGGTGCCAGCACTACCAGGGTGGCCGCGCCTTCTACACCGGCGGCGGCCACACCAAGCAGTCCTACACCGACCCCGCCTTCCGGCAGCACCTGCTGGGCGGCATCCGGTGGGTCATCGGCGACGTCCAGGCCGACTGCCGCCCGGAGAACGGCTACCGGCCGCTCTTCGACGGCACCTCCCTGGACGGCTGGCGACAGGCCGGCCCGGGCGGGTTCACGCTCTCCGGCGACGGCACGCTGACGTCGACGGGCGGCCTGGGACTGCTCTGGTACACACCGTCGGGCTTCGGGTCGTACTCGCTGAAGCTCGACTGGAAGGCGGCCGGCGACGACAACTCGGGTGTGTTCGTGGGCTTCCCGCCCTCGGACGACCCCTGGTCGGCGGTCGACAACGGTTACGAGATCCAGATCGACGCCACCGACGTGCCCGAGAAGACCACCGGGTCCGTCTACGGCTTCCAGTCCGCCGACCTGAAGACGCGCGACCGTGCGCTGAACCCGCCGGGGGAGTGGAACACGTACGAGATCCGCGTGGAGGGCGAACGCCTGCGCGTCTGGCTCAACGGCGTGAAGATCAACGATTTCACCAACACCGATCCGGCCCGGAGTCTGCGCGACGGACACATCGGCATCCAGAACCACGGAACCGGTGACGAGGTGTCCTTCCGCGACATCCGGATCAAGGAACTGCCCGCCAAGGGCAGGTGAGCGGCGGCGGGCGGGGGACGCCGGACTCCCGCCCGCCGTCTTCGTCCCGGCTCACCCGGGGCCCTTCGTCCCCACTCACCAGGGGTTCGCGCACGCCCTCGCGGACTCCGGCTACGACCTCGCGGGCCAGGGCCAGCAGGTCCTCGGTGGTGGCGTCGCCGCGGTTGGTGAGGGCGAGCGTGTGCTTGGTG
>NZ_JBSGDB010000234.1:0-12988 GCF_053602155.1 Streptomyces sp. NPDC004561 | reverse complement strand
GCCGCGATCGACGAACCGAACAGGAAGAGCCAGTAGGCCAGCATGTTCAGCCGCTCGGCGACCGTCGTGAAGGGCGTCTCCAGCCTGGTGGTGACCCAGGCCCCGGCCAGGTCCCAGTTGGCCAGGTGCGGCAGGGCGAGGATCACGCCCTGGCCGGAGGCGAGCCCGTCGGTCAGGAAATCTATGTCCTTGGGGTCGAAGCCGGACCTCACGCGCTCGGGGCTCCAGGCCGGCAGCCGGAAGGACTCCATCCAGTAGCGCAGGTACGAGCGCATGCCCGCGCGGGAGAGCTCGGCGAGGCGCTCGGGAGTGGCGTCGGGCACCACGCGCGCGTAGTTGGCCTCCAGACGCCGGACACCCTTGCCGCGCCGCTTCCAGGCGAGGTCGGCGATGCCGCGGCCGAGGCGGACCGCGACGGGTTCGGGGAGCTTCTTGACGGTGCTCCAGCCGAGGCCGTACAGCGCGTCGGTGAGCCGGTCGGCGGTGCTCACTTCGTCGCCTCGCTCCCCTGGGATGCTTCCTCCCGCGCGGCCGCGGCCTCCGCCTCGGCGGACTCGCGGCGCACGGTGACCACGCGCTGGACGAGCGTGACGAGGCTGCCGACGGCGACGATCCACAGGGCGATCGGGAGCAGCCACTGGATGCCCGGGACACCGAACTTGTGCAGGCCCGCGAAGCCCGCGGCGACCAGCGAGATCACCAGCCGCTCGGCGCGCTCGACGAGCCCGTTGACGGCGACCGGCAGCCCGATGGACTCGCCGCGGGCCTTGGTGTACGACACGACCTGGCCGCTGGCCAGGCAGAAGATCGAGACGGCGCACAGGGCGTTGTTGTCGCCGCCGCCCGCGTACCACATCGCGAAGCCGCCGAAGATGGCGCCGTCCGCGACCCGGTCCAGGGTGGAGTCCAGGAAGGCGCCCCAGCGGCTGGTGCGGCCCAGCTGGCGGGCCATGTTGCCGTCGACCAGGTCGGAGAAGACGAAGAGGGTGATCACCACCGTGCCCCAGAAGAACTCGCCCACGGGGTAGAAGACCAGCGCGCCCGCGACCACACCGGCCGTGCCGATGAGCGTGACCGTGTCGGGGCTCACGCCCCGGCGGATGAGAAACGCGGCGAACGGCGTGAGGACACGCGTGAAGAATGCACGCGCGTACTTGTTCAGCATGGCCTTCCCGACGGTCGGTGTCGCCGCGGCCCCTGGTGGCCGCCGGCTGGCCCATCGTAGTCACGCGCACGCGTGCGTGACGGGCGGGCACCCACGGCCCGCCCCGCGAACCGGTGCGCGCCCCCACGCGCGGGGCGCGCGTGGCGCGATCAGGTCCGTCGTATGGACGCAACGTGACGGGAGTGGAAAGCTCGAAGAACCGCGGGCGTCGCCGGAGCCGCCGCAGCACGCGGGTCCCGCACGTCCGCGCCCCGATGACCTCACCGTGCACGGGAGGCAAGATCATGGGCGACAAGACACAGACACACCCTGGGGCCGCCGGCAGGGCTCTGGCGGCCGACCAACCCGCGTCCGTACGGAATGTGGTGCTGGTCGGCCACTCCGGTTCGGGCAAGACGACATTGGTGGAGGCCCTCGCGCTGACCGCGGGGGCGGTGAACCGGGCGGGCCGCGTGGAGGACGGCGGCACCGTCTCGGACTACGACGAGATCGAGCACCGGCAGCAACGCTCCGTACAGCTCTCGCTGGTGCCGGTCGAATGGGACGGCATCAAGATCAACCTCCTCGACACCCCCGGCTACGCGGACTTCGTCGGGGAGCTGAGGGCCGGTCTGCGAGCGGCGGACGCGGCCCTCTTCGTCGTCTCGGCCTCGGACGGGGTGGACGGCTCGACCCGGATGGTGTGGGAGGAGTGCGCGGCCGTCGGCATGCCCCGGGCGATCGTGATCACGCACCTGGAGGCGGCGCGCGCGGACTTCGAGGAGATGACCCGGGTCTGCGCGGAGGCCTTCGGCGGCGACGACCCCGACGCGGTGCTGCCGCTGTACCTGCCGCTGCGCGGGCCCGAGAGTCCCGACGGGCACGCGCCCGTGACCGGTCTCGTCGGGCTGCTGTCGCAGAAGCTGTTCGACTACTCGACCGGGGAGCGCAAGGAGTCCGAGCCCGGCGAGGACCAGCTGCCGGACATCGAGGAGGCCCGCAACCGGCTGATCGAGGGGATCATCGCCGAGAGCGAGGACGAGACCCTCATGGACCGCTACCTCGGCGGCGAGCAGGTCGACGTCAAGACCCTGATCCAGGATCTGGAGGGGGCCGTGGCGCGCGGCAGCTTCTTCCCCGTCCTCGCGGCCGCCCCCGCCGCCGAGGGCGCCCGGCAGGGTCTGGGCACGGTGGAGCTGCTGGAACTGGTCACCGGCGGGTTCCCGACCCCGTTCGAGCATCCGATGCCCGGGGTCACCACGATCGACGGCAAGCAGCGCGAGCTGAAGCCGTGCGACACGGACGGCCCGCTGGTCGCCGAGGTCGTCAAGACCTCCTCCGACCCCTACGTCGGCCGTATCTCGCTGGTCCGGCTGTTCTCCGGCACGCTGCGCCCCGACCGGACGGTGCACGTCTCCGGGCACGGTATGACCGACCGGGGCCACGAGGACCACGACGTCGACGAGAAGGTCGGCGCCCTGTCCATGTCCTTCGGCAAACAGCAGCGGCCGGTCACGCACGCGGTCGCCGGCGACCTGGTGTGCGTGGCCAAGCTCGGCCGCGCGGAGACCGGGGACACGCTCTCCGCGAAGGACGACCCGCTCCTGATGGAGCCCTGGCAGATGCCCGACCCGCTGCTGCCGCTCGCCATCCAGGCGCACAGCAAGGCCGACGAGGACAAGCTCTCCCAGGGCCTGTCCCGGCTGGTCGCCGAGGACCCGACGATGCGCCTGGAGCAGAACCAGGACACCCACCAGGTGGTCCTGTGGTGCCTGGGCGAGGCGCACGCCGACGTCGCCCTGGAACGGCTGCGCAGCCGCTACGGCGTCCAGGTCGACGTCGTACCGCACCGGGTCTCCCTGCGGGAGACGTTCGCGACGAGGGCGGCCGGACGCGGACGGCACGTGAAGCAGTCCGGCGGGCACGGGCAGTACGCCATCTGCGAGATCGAGGTCGAGCCGCTGCCGGGCGGCTCGGGCATCGAGTTCGTCGACAAGGTGGTCGGCGGCGCGGTCCCCCGGCAGTTCATCCCGTCCGTGGAGAAGGGCGTACGGGCACAGGCCGCCAAGGGGGTGGCCGCCGGGTATCCGCTCGTGGACGTGCGGATCACGCTCCTGGACGGCAAGGCCCACTCGGTGGACTCCTCCGACGCCGCCTTCCAGACCGCGGGAGCGCTCGCGCTGCGCGAGGCCGCGGCGGACGCGAGGATCCATCTGCTGGAGCCGGTCGCCGAGGTGACCGTGCTGGTCGGAGACGACTACGTGGGCGCCGTGATGAGCGACCTGTCGGGCCGGCGCGGCCGGCTGCTCGGCACCGAACAGGTGGGCTCCGGACGGACCCTGATCCGGGCCGAGGTGCCCGAGTTCGAGATCGGCCGGTACGCCGTCGACCTGCGCTCGCTGTCGCACGGCACGGCGCGCTTCGACCGGTCCTACGCCCGGCACGAGCCGATGCCCCCGCAGATCGCCGAACGGATCCGCGAACAGGCCGGGGACAACCCCTAGTTCCGCGCCTCCGGGCGGGCGGCTTCGGCCGTCCGCCCCCGCACTGTCGGTGACGGCGGATACGCTGATCACCTGATCACGTCGTGCCGCAGCCGACCGGTATCGGCACGACGGCCGGTCCAAAAGGTGTGCGGGGCAGGGAAGTCGGGAAGGCCGCAGGAGCGACGCCGGCGGCGATGGGGGCGGGAATGTCGTTTGGAACGGAGTGGGACGGGCCCCAGGTGCCCGTCTCGGGCGACGAGGGGCAGGCGGCCACGTCCGCGCTGGCGTCCGCCGCGTACCGGGACAACCCGATCGCGGAGATCAAGAAGGCCGACAACGAGTGGCACCAGTCCACCGTCAAGGCCGGCAAGATCGCCCTGTTCCGGCCCAACCTCGGTGAGGCGTTCGCCCGGGCCGTCGTCGACCGCATGATCTCCCCCGGCCGCAAGCCCCTGATCCAGTCCTTCGGCTCCGAGCCGCAGTTCGTGGTGGAGCACTGCCTGGCGGCCAACAACATCCGCCGTGAGCGCGACAACCGCCTGACCATGGTGACGGTCGTGTGCGGGCTGCTCTTCCTGCCGGGGCTCATCGTCTGGCTGCTCGTCTTCCAGCTGCGCACGCTCGTCGCCAAGCGGGACGACAAGCGGGCCGGGACGCTGGCCGGCGCGCTGCTCCTCGGGGTGGGCCTGCTCGCCGCGCTGTTCCTGATCAAGATGCCGTTCACCGGTTTCTGGGCCTGGTACGCGCGCGCGGCCGTGGTGCTGCCCGTGCTGGGCTGGTTCTGGGCCAAGCGGATCTGCGAGCGGGCCGCGGTCGATCTGCGGGCCCGCTGGGACGGGCTGCTGTCGGGCACCAGCGTCGGCGCCAAGGTCCCGGAGGCCGTGCCGCGCGGCCCCAACCAGACGGCGGCCGAGCAACTGCGCCAGTCGCTGGCCCGGCTCAGCGCCGAGCAGCAGTCCAACTCGGTCTTCTACGCCGGCCCCAAGGGGATACTCGGCATGGGCACCCGCTGGGGCGCCTGGCAGCTCGCCGAGGACCTGGTGCCCGCCGACCCCACCCGCGAGATCCACCCCTTCCGCAGCTGGGACGTCATCCGCGCGATCCACGACCAGCTCGCCCTGCTGGAGCGCGGCCCGCTGAACACCGGCGGCTTCCCCAAGCCCTCGATACGGCACTGGATCGTCACGCCGATCGGCGAGAAGGCCGGGGCGGTCTCCCGGCCGGAGGGCACCGACGTGGAGGCCTTCCAGGTCAAGCCGCACGCTATACAGGAGATCTGCAACAAGCAGCAGTTCGGCAGCGGTGACCGGCACTACCTGGGCGTGCAGTGGACGCTGTGGGACGGGCAGCTGGTCATCACCATGCTGATCACGGTGACCGTGCTGCACGAGACGCTGCGCATCGAGGTCACGGGACACGCGCTGGGACCGGTGAACCCGCTGTTCACCACCAAGCCGGAGGCGCCGACCAAGGAGGTCACCAAGTCCCTCAAGCCCTGGGAGACCCGTACGGTCAAGCTGCCCCTGGTCGACGCCGACGAGGTGGTGCGCCTCGCCGCGCGTGCGCCGCTGGCCTGGTACCCGCCGCTGCTCAACTGGCTCGGCGGCTCGATCGGCCTGCCGGAGCCCTTCGGTCTGCGGCACGCCTGGGCCGACCAGCCGTGGCGCCACCGCTTCATGGCCGACGACGCGCTGCGCGCGGCCACGCCGGTGCTGCGGGTGGTGCACTCGTCCGCGATCAGGGTCCTTCGGGAGAACGGCGTGGACACCGAGAAGTTCGGCACCCGCTCGTCGTTCCTCAGCGGGGCGGTGCAGGATCCGACGCCGAAGAAGGCGGATCTGTACGACGCGTAGCGGGCACCTCCGGGCAGGGGGCGTCCGCACGGCGCCGTCACACGCGCCAGGCCTCGGCCAGCATCTTCCTCGTGTCGGCCAGGAGCTGCGGCAGCACCCGGGTGTGACCCACCACCGGCATGAAGTTGGTGTCGCCGCCCCAGCGCGGGACGATGTGCTGGTGCAGGTGGGCGGCGATGCCGGCGCCCGCCACGGAGCCCTGGTTCATGCCGATGTTGAAGCCGTGCGCGCCGGACGCGGTGCGCAGGGCGGTCATCGCCTGCTTGGTCAGCTCGGCCAGCTCGGTGGTCTCCGGCCCGGTCAGGTCGGTGTAGTCGGCCACGTGCCGGTACGGCACGGTCATCAGGTGGCCGCCGTTGTACGGGTAGAGGTTGAGCACGGCGTAGACGTGCTCGCCGCGCCGGACGATCAGCCCGTCCTCGTCGGACTTGGCCGGGATGGAGCAGAAGGGGCAGCCGTCGCCGGCCCCGGGACCGGTCGGCTTGTTCTCGCCCTGGATGTAGGCCATCCGGTGGGGCGTCCACAGGCGCTGGAAGGCGTCCTGCGTACCCACCCCGATCTGCTGCTCCGGCTCACTCGTCATGCTAGGCAGCATATGGCGTGACGCCCCTGGACAGGGCAGGGCCCCCGGCGCGAGGAACTCGCCGGGGGCCGCCCTCGGTCGCCGCTCAGACCTGGGCCCGCTCCGCCACTACCTTCGCGATCTTCTCGATGGCCGCGTCGAACGGGATGCCGTTCTCCTGGGATCCGTCGCGGTAGCGGAAGGACACCGAACCGCCTGACATGTCCTCGTCGCCCGCGATGACCATGAAGGGCACCTTCTGCTTCTGGGCGTTGCGGATCTTCTTCTGCATACGGTCCGAGGAGGAGTCCACCTCGACGCGCAGACCCTGCTTGCGGGCCGCGGCCGCGAACTTCTCCAGGTAGTCCACGTGCGCGTCGCCGATCGGGATGCCGAGCGCCTGGACCGGGGCCAGCCAGGCCGGGAAGGCGCCCGCGTAGTGCTCCAGCAGGACGGCGAAGAAGCGCTCGATGGAGCCGAACAGCGCACGGTGGATCATGACCGGGCGCTGCTTGGAGCCGTCGGGGCCGGTGTACTCCAGGTTGAAGCGCTCGGGCAGGTTGAAGTCGAGCTGGATGGTCGACATCTGCCAGGTCCGGCCGATCGCGTCCTTGGCCTGGACGGAGATCTTCGGGCCGTAGAAGGCGGCGCCGCCCGGGTCGGGCACGAGGGGCAGGCCCTGCTTCTCGGCGACCTGGCGCAGGGTCTCGGTCGCCTCCTCCCAGGCCTCGTCGGAGCCGACGAACTTCTCCGGGTCCTTGGTGGACAGCTCCAGGTAGAAGTCGGTCAGGCCGTAGTCGCGCAGCAGGCCGAGGACGAAGGTGAGCGTCTTGTCCAGCTCCTCGGACATCTGCTCACGGGTGCAGTAGATGTGCGCGTCGTCCTGGGTGAAGCCGCGGGCACGGGTCAGGCCGTGCACCACGCCCGACTTCTCGTACCGGTACACGGTCCCGAACTCGAAGAGGCGCAGCGGCAGTTCGCGGTAGGAGCGGCCGCGCGCGTCGAAGATCAGGTTGTGCATGGGGCAGTTCATGGGCTTGAGGTAGTAGTCCACGCCCTCGTCGAGCTGCATGGGCGGGTACATGCCCTCGGCGTACCAGTCCAGGTGCCCGGACGTCTCGAAGAGCTTCCCCTTCGTCGCGTGCGGGGTGTAGACGAACTCGTAGCCCTCCTCCTCGTGGCGGCGGCGCGAGTAGTCCTCCATGACCCGGCGGACGATGCCGCCCTTGGGATGGAAGACGGCGAGGCCGGAGCCGATCTGCTCGGGGATGGAGAAGAGGTCGAGCTCGGAGCCGAGCTTGCGGTGGTCGCGCTTCTCGGCCTCGGCGAGGAAGTCGAGGTGCGCCTTCAGCTCGTCCTTGGACGGCCAGGCGGTGCCGTAGATGCGCTGGAGCATGGGGTTCTTCTCGCTGCCGCGCCAGTAGGCGGCCGCGTTGCGCATCAGCTTGAACGCCGGGATGAGGCGGGTCGAGGGCAGGTGCGGACCGCGGCAGAGGTCCTTCCAGCACAGCTCGCCGGTCTTGGCGTCCAGGTTGTCGTAGATCGTCAGCTCGCCGGCGCCGACCTCGACGTCCGCGCCGTCGTCGTGCGACGCCGAGCCCTTGAGGCCGATCAGCTCCAGCTTGTACGGCTCGGCCGCCAGCTCCTCGCGCGCCGCCTCGTCGGTGACCACACGGCGGGCGAACTTCTGCCCGCGCTTCTGGATCTCCTGCATCTTCTTCTCTACGGCCTTGAGATCCTCGGGCGTGAACGGCTTCTCGACGTCGAAGTCGTAGTAGAAGCCGTCCTTGACCGGCGGGCCGATGCCCAGCTTGGCCTCGGGGAACAGCTCCTGCACGGCCTGCGCCATCACGTGCGCGGTGGAGTGGCGCAGGATGTTCAGGCCGTCCTCGGACGAGATCTCGACACCCTCGACCTCGTCGCCGTCGGCAAGCCCGTACGCGAGGTCCCTCAGCTCGCCGCCCACACGCGCGGCGATGATCGAGCGCTCGCCCGCGAAGAGGTCGGCGGCCGTAGTGCCCGTCGTCACCACGCGTTCTTCCCGCTCGGAATCGCGTTGGATGATCACACGGACGTCTGACACCGGTCTCTCCTGACTGAAGGTGGGTGCGGCGCCATACCAGGAGCGCGCGCACAGGCGATCGTACCGACCCGACGGCGCCGACCGCGAAACGATAACCCTCGGTTCCCGTCTCCCCACGCCTTCAGTCCTCGTCCCCGTACGCCTCCTCGCACGCCTCCTCGAAGAAGTCGAGGTTCTCCTGGAGGGACTTCATCAGCCGGTCCCGCTCGGCCTCGTCGACCTGCACGGGTACGACCCCGGAGGCGCCGGTGAGCCTGCGGAAGCCGCCCCGGCGCTCCAGCCGGCCGTGCACGCGCACGGGGAGGCCGACGAGGTGGGCGTGGCCGGCGATGCGGTAGTCCTCCTCGTCCAGGGTGACCCGCACATGCGGGACCTCGGCGCCCGTCAGGACCCGGAGGCGTACGGTGCCCTCGCCGCCGGGGCCCGACCTGCGCATGCGGACGACGGCGCCGGTGACGCGGACCGGCACGGAGGGTTCCTCGTGCAGGTAGCGGAGCGCGGCCTCGCGCAGCACGGGCAGATCGCCGGGCGAGAACTCGACGGGTTCGGCGGAGGGGGCGCAGCCCTCGGGGACACCGGCGCCGGGCGCCCAGGCGACGGCGACCCGGGCGCCCTCGGTGCCCCGCACGAGCGCGCTAAGCGCCTCGGTCAGCTCACGGCTGACGCCCGCCTCGACGGCCCCGTCGAAGGCGTCCATGCCCCCGGTGGCCCGCCGGTAGTCGATGGCCTCGCGGACGGCGTAAAGAGCCTGGTGGAGGCGGACGGCGAGCGGGCGGCCGGTGGGCACGGGCACGAAGGCGGTGAGCCGGCAGCCCTCGGCGGCGGGTGCGACGAGGACGTCCTCGATGAGCGCGGTGGCGGACCGGCGGTGCCGGGCGCCGTAGTAACCGGCGCGCGCGCGGGTGGCGAGCGCGGCGGCGAGCAGCATCCGCCGGGCGGCGCCGCGCAGTTGCTCGTCGCGGGCCCAGGGCGCGGCGCCGGCCGGTCCGCTCGGGGTGTCGCGCCACCAGCGGATCTCGTCGCTGGGCACGGCGAGGGAGATCAGCACCTCGCGCGCGGCGGGGGTGTCGTTGCGGGCGAGGGCGTCGAGGGCCTCGCCGAGCAGGTCGTCGCTGTCGGGGAAGGCACGGCTCTCCGGCACCAGCAGGCTGGTCCCGCCGCCGCCCGGCCCCGGCGGGGTCCAGCGGCCGTAGCGCCCTGGGGCTCCGCCGCGCCGCTGCCAGCCGTGCCGGCGCAGCAGGGCGCCGAGCACGGCGGGGTCGACCTCGGCGGCCGCGGGCGGGCGGTTCCAGGGCAGGTCGTCGGGGTGCGGGCGGACCTGCCGCACCGGCTCCTCGTACGGACGGCTCCTCATGGCCTGCCTCCCGTCCCGACCCGCGTCATGATCTCGCACAGCGCCCGGTCGTCGAAGATGCGCGAGGTCGGTATCCGCACGGTGGTCCGGTGCCGGCCGGTGATGGGGTGGCCGGCCAGGTTGACCCAGTAGCAGCAGTGCCTCAGGTCGAGCCGGTCGTGGCTGGCGCGCAGCCAGTCGTCCTGGGAGCGCGGGACCAGCATGACGACCAGGATCTTGTGCACCGAGACGGGCGTGCGGGCGAGCTTGCGCAGATGGTCGTTGTCGAGCGTGAAGGAGAAGGAGCGGCCCGGCGGGTTCGGCGCGACCTGGTAGGTGCACTTGAGCTGCACCTTGATCGTGACCTCGTCGTCGACGGTGTGTCCGGGCGCGCTGTGACTGACGTGCCAGTCGATGCCGTTGTCCGGGAAGGGCTGGGACAGCGAGCAGCCGGCCGCGGCGGCGACCGCGTGCAGATAGCCGACCTGCAGTGTCTCCATGCAGGCGGTGGTGGCGAGCGTGCCGCGAAGGGGGCCCGTGCGTTCGGGCAGCAGCCCGCCCCGCTCGGGCTGCGCTATGGCCATGACCAACAGCCTTCCAAGCCAAGAGTTTCCCCGCTGAGGGCCGCTGAACTGCAAAGACCCGTACTCCTGTTGTGTCCTTCCGGCGTACGGCGCAAACGGCCCGGGTATCACCAAACGGGCAGAAGACGGAACGTCATCTGCTGAAGGTGAACGAGGAGTTGGATTGGGATGACGACCTGGTACGAGGGGCCGCTGGCCGCCTTCGACACGGAGACGACGGGCGTGGACGTCGAGACCGACCGGATCGTGTCGGCCGCCGTCGTCGTCCAGGATGCGCCGGGGACCCGGCCCCGGATCAGCCGCTGGCTGGTGAACCCGGGCGTCCCGGTGCCGGAGGCGGCGACCGCGGTGCACGGTCTTACGGAGGAGCACCTGCAGCGCAACGGGCGCTGGCCGGCGCCGGTGATGTACGAGATAGCCGAGCACCTGGCGGAGCACGCGGCGATGGGCCGTCCGCTGGTGGTGATGAACGCGCCGTTCGATCTGACGCTGCTGGACCGGGAGTTGCGCCGGCACCGGGCGTCCTCGCTGGACCGCTGGTTCGAGTCGGTGCCGCTCAGGGTGCTGGACCCGCGGGTGCTGGACAAGCACCTGGACCGCTACCGCAAGGGCCGGCGCACGCTGACCGACCTGTGCTCGCACTACGACGTGACGCTGGAGGGCGCGCACGACGCGGGCGCGGACGCGCTGGCCGCCCTGGAGGTGGTACGGGCGCTGGGCCGCCGTTTCGCGACCCGCCTCGAGCGCCTGTCCCCCGCCGAACTGCACACGCTCCAGGCCAACTGGCATGCGGCGCAGGCCCGCGGGCTGCAGGCCTGGTTCGCGCGCAGCGGCTCGGAGGAGATCGTCAGCACGGAGTGGCCGCTGCGGCCGGAGCTGCCGGCGGCGGCGTAGGAACCACCGTGAGGGCGCCTGCCGCCACAGGCGCCCGGTGCCGCACGGCCGGCGTCACCAGGAGCCGCCGCCCCCGCCCCCGCCGCCTCCGCCGACGCCTCCGCCGCCACCTCCGCCGCCTCCTCCACCGCCGCCGCTGCTGGAGGGCGGAGGGGCGCTGGACGAGGAGGAGGCGGTCATCAGGCCGAGGGCGTAGCCGGAGGTGAAGGCCGAGGTGACCGGGGAGCCGCGCCGGGGGACGGCCGTGGAGTCGGCGACGGCCCTGTCCCATGCGTACGCCACGTCCAGGGCCACCGCCCACGCGGTGTACAGCTCCAGTCGTCCCTCGTCGAGGGGCTCGTCGCCGTGGTGGGCGGACGGGTCCATGAGGTAGCGCCGCAACGCCTCGGTCCGGAGCCACAGTTCGGCGCCGCGCGGGGTGCGGGTGTACAGCTCCCAGGAGCGCAGCCACAGCGCGAGACCGGCGCCCACGGCGATCACGCCCGCCAGGAGGACCGGCCACCCCGCTTCGTCTCGATGGCCGCCGAGCCAGGCACCGACGGCGGTCGTGACGAAGCCGAGCAGGGTGACGCCGATGCCGACGGGGCGCCCGCCACGGGCGAGGCGCGCGTCGGCCCTGTCCCACAGGTCGCTGTTCTCCTGCCAGGCCGTCAGCTCGCGGTGCAGTGTCTGCCAGGCCGACCGGAAGGGGGCGTCGCGCAGTCCCAGGGTGACGGAGTCGCGCCCCGAGAAGACACTGCCCAGGACGACCCGGGCGACCGGGTCCTCGGGTGCCCCGGCCGGATCGCGGCGGACGAGGGTGGGGTACTCCTCGTTCCCCTCGATGGCGAGGTGCCCGTCGATCGCCGCGCCGAGCAGCCAGGCCACCTGGTGGTGGCTCTCCACACGTTCGGCGAGCAGGATCCCGCCCTCGGCGGGCGCCAGCCCCTCCGGGAGGGCGGGGGACGGAGCGAGGGAGGCGGCGAGCCGTTCGAGCGAGGCGCGCCGGGTGCGGCCGGGCGTGCCGTCGGCCGTCTTCTCGACGATCCGGTCGCGGCCGAGGAGGCGCAGCAGCCCGATCACGGCGGCGGCGCAGACCGGCATGAGGGCGAACGCGAGCAGGGCCGCCCGCCAGGGGCTGTCCACGGTCGTGCCGACGGCCTTCCCGGTGGGCGGCGCGGGCAGGGCGGGCGCCGCTCCGTCGAGCTTGCGTCCACCGGTGGCGTAGAGGGTGACGCCCTCGTGCCCCTTGAGCCGGCCGAGGGTGACGTCGAGCCGGCCGGACCCGTTCCGGCGGGCGTCACAGGGGCGTTGGGAGCCGTTGGCGCCCTGCACGCAGCGGGCGCCGGTGAGTTCGTACGGGGCGGCCACGTGGATCTCCACGTTCGAGCGGTCGACCCGCCAGCCGGTGCCGACGGCGTCCCAGGCGATCCTGCCCTTCTTCACGACGTCGGTGAGGGTGTACTGGATGCGGTACCGGTGCAGGCCGGTGACGGAGCCGCCCGGGTCGCCCACCTTGATCCGGGTGGCGATCTCCCGCCGGCCGTCCGGCGCCTCGTAGTAGTCGCCGACGTCGAACTCCCAGGGGACCCGGTGGCCGTCCATGGTGGCGGCGACCTTGGCGTACGCCTGGTCGTCCATCAGGTCCGGCAGATCGCGGTAGACGCCGTGCCGGGTGGCGCCGGGCTCGCCGAAGTCGTAGTCGATGACCTCGGTGACGCGGATGCTGCCGTCGGCGGCGATCCGGGCGCCCACCCACATCGTGTTGACGCGCTCCACGTTGCCGCCCATGCGGAAACCCGCGACGGCACCGCCGAGCAGCAGCGCGGCGAAGAAGACCCTGAGCCAGGTGAAGCGTCGGCGTCCCCGCGTCAGGGTCCCGGTCCGTCTGGCTCTCCCGCTGTCCGCAGCACTCAAGGAAACGCCCCCTCTTGTCACAGGGACCTCCCCAGCCCCCCGCGAAGATCGGAAGCGTATCCCGGGCCGGGGAGAACAAGAAGAGCCGGTCCGCATGATGCGGACCCGCACATTACCGGGGGGCGCTAAGGGGTTTGAAACAGGGACCTCTAC
>NZ_JBSGDB010000233.1:0-13046 GCF_053602155.1 Streptomyces sp. NPDC004561 | reverse complement strand
CTCACGCCGAGGAGACCGGCCGGAACCGCCACGAGCTGGAGCAGCTGGTGAAGGTGGCCCGCGCGGCGTCCGGCCGTCCGCCGTCATCGAGCGCCCGGTTCCGGCCCCGTTGCCGCAACGGCCGTTCCCACCGGGCGGGTCCGCCGGCTCTGGCGGATAGTGGTGGCGGGACCACGTCCCCCGGCAGCTCCCCGTCCCTCAGGAGGCTCGATGCCCTCTTCACGGTCGCTGGTGGCGCTCACCGGCATCATGGTGCTCGGCATCGCGCTCACCGCCTGCGAGGACCAGGCGTCCGGCGAGATCGTGGCGCGGAACGGTGTCACGGTCGTGCAGACCTTCTCGAACCCGCCGATCCACGGGTGTCACCGCTTCCTCGGCGGTGCGACCCACGTCAGCAACCGGACGCAGAGCAGCCTGCTCCTGTACACCACGCCCGACTGCACGGTGCCGCCGGGCGGGACGAGCGACTTCCTGGACATCGGGGCGTCGGACCAGGCAGTCCGGGCCACCGGGTTCTGGTACAGCTTCTCCTTCGCCTCCACCTGACGGCACGGGCCCACCCAGACGGTCAGGCCCGGGAAACCGTCGTGAGGAATTCGACCAGGGCCGCGTTCACCTCGTCCGGGCGCTCCTGCTGGGTCCAGTGCCCGCAGCCGGCCAGTTCGACGGGCTCGCGCACCAGGCCGGGCATCAGGGCCGGGAGTTTCGCGATGAGTTCGGGGGTCCCGGGGAAAGCGGGGACGACGTCGCGGTCGCCGTAGACGTACAGCGCGGGCCGGGTGACGACCGCGCCGTGCCACGGGGCGGTCAGTTCCCAGTTGCGGTCGAGGTTGCGGTACCAGTTCAGGGCCCCGGTGAAGCCCTTGGCGAAGCTCTCGGTCAGCGCGTCGAGGTCCTCCTCGGTGAACCACCGCGGCAGCACCTCGGGGTACGGCATGTCCGCGAGCCAGCCGCGCTCGGGGTCCACCAGCGGCTGCCTGCCCTCGCCGGCCCCTGGAGCGTCACCGGAACCCCAGTGGACGAACTTCCGCAGAGCGGTGCGGGTGTCCTTCGCGAACTCGGCGTCGGCGACACCGGGGCGGTTGAAGTAGTTCCAGTAGAAACGGCCGCCGAACCGCCTGTCCATGGCGGCCAGCGGAGGCTCCGAGCCCCGGAAGGGCGGCGGCACGCTCAGGCCGGCCACGCCGAGCACCATGTCCGGTCGCAGCAGCGCGGTGTGCCAGGCGACCGGCGCGCCCCAGTCGTGCCCGACGACGTACGCCTTCTCCTCGCCGAGGGCCCGGATCAGCCCGACGACATCGCCGACCAGATGGAGGATGGTGTACGCGTCGACGTGCTCGGGACGGTCACTGAGTCCGTAACCGCGCTGGTCGGGGGCGACCACCCGGAAGCCCGCGTCGGCCAGCGGGCCGAACTGGTGGTGCCAGGAGTGCCAGGACTCGGGGAAGCCGTGCAGGAGCACCACCAGGGGGCCGTCGCCCTGTTCGGCGATGTGCAGCCGAATGCCGTTCACGTCAACCATCCGATGCTCGACCATGCGCACGAGCGTACGCCGACGTGATCTTCGGACGGCGGTACAGGGCGCGCGTGTGCCGCGAACCCGCCCCGTTCGCCACGCAACAGGAGGGCGCCCCGGTGTGTCAGGGGTCGGGGACGCCGCTTGGATCAACTCGCGTATGCGGTGCGGACGTCGGACGGCCGAGGCGTGGGGCAGCCCAGGCGGCCTGAGCAGCCGGAATCGGGTCGCGCCCTCACGGCATCCCTCAGGAGTCGGGCGGCAGGATCTCGAACTCGCGCTCCACATGGCCGGTGTCCAGCCGCAGCCGCCAGATGTTGCGGCGGTGGGCCGCCGCCAGCACGGCCTGGAGCGGGGACGGCGGCACCACGAGGACGGGGCAGGCGGCGTGCGCGAGGCAGTAGCGGCCGACCGACGGCCACAGGGCGCGGTGCAGCCGGCCGCGCCGACCGGCGCCGATCGCGAGGATGTCGTCGTCCCGGTCGGCGGTCCGCACCAGCGCCGGCCCGGGAGTGCCCCGTACGACGAGCGCCTGCCCCGGCACCCCGGGATCCGTGCCGCCGAACACCTCGCACAGCGCCCGGGCGAGCCTCTCCTCGGCCAGCCGCTCCCACTCCCCGACCATGGCGGCCGCGGCCGGGAACCTGCGGGCCGCGAGATCACCCTCAGGCGGCTCCCAGGCCAGCACAGGCCAGAGCTCGGCCCCCCGGCGCCGTGCCTCGCCGGCGGCACGGCCCAGCGCGTGGAGGCTCCCCGGCGACCCGCTGACTCCCACCACGACACGGGCGGCTGAGGGCGGTCTGGACTCTGACATCGCATTCACCGTTCTCCACCCGCCGGCCGAAGGCTGCACAGCCGGCGATCCTCCATGGAACCGCTTCCATCTCACCTCTGTTCCGGGACTTCGAACAGCCCTCGCGCAAAGTCTTGCCGCCCTTCTGACGGCCGCTGCCACGCCGTTGCGCCAGGTGCGCCGGCGTCCTCTCCCGGAGGCGGGCGGGCGTGGGGCGCCGGTGATGGGATGATGATCGGCGACATAAGGCGACGGCGGTCCGAGGAAGCCGGTGTGAATCCGGCGCGGTCCCGCCACTGTGACCGGTCAGCGAGTTCCGGCAGGCCACCGCCCCGACCCGGGCGGGAAGGCGGGGCGAGCGACGATCCGGGAGCCAGGAGACTCACGCGGTCGCCTCCTCGACGAACACCGGGGCGGATCTCCCCGGGAGGGGAGGGGCGTGGCATGCCCGAGAAGCCGGCGCAGGAGACATCAGGCGGGACGGCGGACGAAAGCGGTCCGGTGCCGTGCCGGGTCGTCGTGTGCCGGGACTGCTGCTGCGGCAGTCCCAAGGTGACCGGGGTGGATCACGCGGCGCAGACCGCGCGTCTGCGGGCGGAGGTTCCGGTGCGCGTCTCCGACTGCCTCGACGTGTGCGACCAGGCCAACGTCGTCGTCGTACAGCCGTCCGCCGCGGGACGGGCAGCCGGTGCGCGGCCCGTCTGGCTGGGACTCGTCAACGATCCCGACGCGACCGAGGACATCGCCGCCTGGGTGCGGGCCGGCGGCCCGGGCGTGGCCGCCCTGCCGGACATCCTCGACCTCTACACCTTCACGCCTCCGCGGCGCCGCGCGGACCCCTGAGCCCGTGCGGCCTCCACGGCGTCGCGCGAACGGCGCCCGTTCCAGGCGATGTTGGCGACGCCGGGCGGAGGGGCGGACGTCTGCGTGACAGGTGGGAGAGGAAGATCACGCCGGGCGGACGCCGTCTTGGCCGCGTGCGCGCCACGCGGTACGGTCTGTCCGATATCGACGACGGCGAGACGGAAGCCGGTGGGAATCCGGCACGGTCGCGCCACTGTATGCGGGCACCCGAGGGTGCTCGTGAGTCAGACCCGTGGCCGTCGTCCTGTGCACCACCGAGATGGGACGCGAACTCCCAGAGGAGGTCCTGCCATGGCGCAGACCGTCGCCCGGCCGACAGCCACCACCCCCGCCCTCCCCACCAAGCTGCCGCTGAAGGCGATAGCTCCCTGGGCGGTCTTCTTCGGCATCCTGATGCTGGTCCTGCTGTACTTCGTCGGCGCCGAACAGGGCGCCACCTCCGTGTTCAGCGGCACGGACGTCCATGAGTGGGTGCACGACGCGCGCCACCTGCTCGGCTTCCCCTGCCACTGACGCGAGGGGACAGCGCACGCCCATGAACTCAGCAACCGTACGGAACCTTCTCGTACGGGGGATGCTCGCCGGCCTCGCGGCCGGCGGGCTCGCCCTGATCGTGGCCTATCTCCTCGGAGAGCCGAGCGTCGACAAGGCGATCAGCTTCGAGGAGGCCCACTCCCACGAGCACGAGATGGAAGTCGTCTCCCGCTCCCTGCAGTCCACCGCCGGCCTGGCCACCGGCGTCCTCGTCTACGGGGTCGCGTTCGGCGGTATCGCGGCGCTCGCCTTCTGCTTCGCGCTCGGCCGGGTGGGGCGCTTCGGCCCGCGCGCCACGGCGCTGCTGCTGTCGGGCTGCGCACTGCTCGCCGTGTACGTCGTGCCGTTCCTGAAGTACCCGGCCAACCCGCCGTCGGTCGGCAACCCCGACACCATCGGCAAGCGGACCACCCTGTACTTCCTGATGATGCTGCTCAGCGTCCTGCTGGCGATCGCCGCCACCATCCTGGGCAAGCGCCTGGCGCCCGCTGTGGGCACCTGGTGGGCGACGGTGGCCGCGGTGGCCGCGTTCGTCGTCGTGATCGCTCTGGCCTGCCAGTTCCTGCCGGCCGTCAACGAGGTGCCGAAGCAGTTCCCGGCCACCCTGCTATGGCGGTTCCGGCTCTCCGCACTGGCGATCCAGGCCGTCCTGTGGGGCGGATTCGGCCTGCTCTTCGGCGAGTTGGCGGAGCGGGTGCTGAACCCCCGGCCGAGGAAGACCGCGGCCGGGCGAGCGGTTCCGGCCGCGCGCTGACCCTCCCGGACAACAGAGGGCCCCCGGAATCATCCGGGGGCCTGTGTCGTACTCCGGCTCGTAAGCAGACGGCAGCGGCCCGGGACAGGCGGAACACCCGCTCAGGACGACGCCAGAACACGGTCGAGCGTGTTCCGGCCCGCGCGTCCCCACGTGGGTTGCCCACCGGGCAGGCCGCGCTCCCATGCCTGGCCGATGCCGATGAGGGAGACGGCGCGCAGGACGGCCCATCCGCGCGCACGCCGGATCGTCGCCTCGTCCGCGTGCGCGTATCCGTCGAAGAACCGTGCGGCCGCGCCTCGGGGAAGCAGCAGCCACGCGGCCGCGAGATCCGTCGCCGGATCGCCGGCGCAGAGATCGCCGAAGTCGATCACGCCGGAGAGCGTGCCGTCCGAGACGACGACGTTGGCGGCATGCAGGTCACCGTGAAGCCAGGCAGGCGATCCCGGCCAAGCCGGGGCTGAGACGGCGTCCTCCCAGACCTCACGGATACCGGCGGTCGCTCGGACGGTGCGCCGGTCACCACGGGTACGGGCACCGGGAGCGGCAGACGCGGGGCCAGGACGGGCAACCATCGCTGTTCCTTGCGCAGAAGGGCCGGGGCGCGTGATGTCCGCGGCATGCGCACCGCCAACTCGTCACCGAGCCGCCACAGTCGGTTGTCCCATCCCCTTCGCGGCCGGTTCGAGGATTACCAGGCACTCTACGTGGGAGTTCTGAGGTGCCGAGCGGGTGGCCGCGCTGCACGTTCCGCTCGTTTACGCTGGCCGGACGGGAACTCGTTCGTGTACCACCGGCAGACCAAGAACCTCCTGGTGTCGTACTCGCCGAAGACGCGGTCCCGGGTCTCCCACCAGCCCGCGAGCTGAGTAACTAGAGCCCGCACAACGTCAGTTGTTCGACGACACTCGCGTTTGCCTCCTTCGCTCGGGCGCCGCCTCCTGGAATAATCGTTGGGGTACAGCCGTATGCGCGATGGAGGGCGGGGGCCAAGGTGCCTGGTGGGGACGGCGGCGAGGCGGTGGAGATCCGGAGCGGGCATCCGGACGATCTCGACGCCGTGTACGACGAGTTGCGTGGGGTGACCGGACTCCGCGTGCGGGGCGTGCCGGTTGCGGCGGCCCCCGGCGAACAGGGCTCCGTGCTGGAGTTCGTCACGGTCGCCTGTTCCGGTGGGGCGATCACCATCCTGTTCCAGATCGTCAAGACGCTCGTCGAATCCCGGGGGTCCGGGATCACGCTGACGTTCCGCCGCGGCGAGGACCGCCTGGAGGTCACCGCGAAGAACGTCGAAGAGGTCCTGCCCCTGCTCGAGAAACTCTTCGATGACGAGGGGTGATCGCTCCCGTTCGCGGGCAATCCTGATCGGTACCTCCCACTACCGTGACCTGGCGATCAGACCGCTGCCCGCCGACACCTGCGTCAGCGCCATGGTGGACCTGCTGACCGGCGACCTGTGTGGCTGGCCACGCGACCGCATCACGGCGCTGGAGGACATGGACAGCCCGCGGGACGCCGTGATGGAACTCGTCGCGCAGGTACGGGACGTGACCGATGTCCTGCTGGTCTACTACGTGGGCCACGGAATGCGCACCCGAGCAGGACAGTTGGCGCTCGCCCTGACCGGTACCTCCTCGGATCCGGAGGTGCTCCCGGACTCGGCGCTGCTCTACCCGCGGTTGCTCGAGGTCCTGCGCGGATCGCCGGCCGCCACCAAGCTGGTGGTCCTGGACTGTTGCCATGCCGAGCTCGGCCTGGACGCCGACTTCCACTTCCAGTCAGGGGCCACCGATCTGACGGACCTCTGGCCGGTCGACGGGCTGTATTTCGTGGGCGCCAGTTCGCGCTACGAGAAGGCCAAGTCCCCTCTGGGTGGTCGGCTGACGCACTTCACCCACACCCTGATCGACGTGGTGGGGACCGGGATCCCAGGTAAACCCGCAGAGTTGACCTTACGTCAGATCTTTGTCGAGATGCGGACCCGTCTGCTGCGGGCGAAGCTGCCGCAGCCGGTCGACGGCGGCGTGCGCGACGCCCACCGGTTCCCCTTCGCCCGTAACGCCGGCTACGAGGCAACTCCCGCCGATGATCCTTCGATTGACGAGCCTGTCGGGTGGCAGCAGACCCCAAGCGGTCTACTCGATCCCCCTGACCCGGACGGGCGGGAAGAAGCCAAGGAGCGCGTGCGCTTTCACGGGCGCCGGGCCCTGCTGTTCGCCGGGCTCGGGGTCGTGGCCACCGCCACAGCCGTTCCGCTGAGTCTGTCCGCCGCCTCCTCGTCCGGCGACAGCACCAAGGGCAAGGGCAAGGGCGCCGCACGCACGGGGAGCCGGGGTTCACGTCCCCGACCGACTCTGTACGCCACGCTTCCCGCGAGCGGAGCGGCCGATGCAGCCTTCAGCCCGGACGGCAAGGTGCTCGCCCTCGGCAACTTCGACGCCACGATCTCGCTCTGGGACATCGCGGCCCGCAAAGGCACCGCGACCTTCACCGACTTCACCGATACACCGTTCCTGGGAGTGAACGCCGTGGCGTTCAGCCCGGACGGTGCGTTCCTGGCCGGCGCCGACAGCAAGGACCCCAGCAAGAACCCCCACTACAACGGCACGATCTCGCTGTGGGAGACGGCAACCCGCAAGCGTGTCGCCACCCTCACCGACCCTGGCGTCGTATCGATCAACTCGGTCGTCTTCAGCCCTAAAGGGGCGATCCTGGCCAGCGCCAATGGCAACGGGACGATCTCCATCTGGAGCGCTGCCGCCTACACGAAGATCGCTACGCTCAACAACGCCGTGGCCGAGGCGCACACCACGACCAAGGAAGTGAACTCGGTCGTATTCAGCCCGGACGGCGCGACCCTGGCCAGTTCCAACGTCGCCGGTCTGGTCGAACTGTGGGACGGGGCCACCTACGCGAAGATCGCCACCCTCGCCGGCTACGAAACGGGCGTGGGTGCCCTGGCGTTCAGCCCGGACGGCAAGATCCTCGCGGGGGCGACCGCCGGCAAGATGGTCCACCTGTGGGATGTCGAGGCCCACAAGGAGATCGCCGGCCTCACCTATACCGACAAGTCGCAGGAGGGCGACGCGGGCACCGTGACCTCTTTGGCGTTCACCCCGGACGGCAGGACACTCATCGGCGGCACGCTGGCAGGGATGGTCATGCTGTGGGACGTCGCAACCCGCAAGATCGCTACCACCCTCGGCAGGTTCACCCTCACAGGTGGCGGCTCGTCCGTCGTGTTCGTCGCGCTCAGCCCGAACGGTAAGACCCTGGCCTGTGTCATCGACGGCAAGGTGGATTTGTGGACACTTCACTGACAGCCGGCCGCGGGCGGCGGTGTTGACGGGACGGAAGCCGATCCGTCGCCCCTCTGCCGAGGGAGGAGCATGAGGCGGCTCAGATCCTCGGACCCGGAGATGATCGGACCGTACCGATTGTTCGCCGAATTGGGCAGCGGCGCCATGGGACGGGCGTTGCTGGCACGCGCACCGGACGGGCAGCCGGTCGTCGTCAAGCTGGTGCGCGAGCACTTTCTCGACGAGGACGGCTTCCGTGTGCGGCTCCGCCGGGAGGCGGAGGCCGCTCGCGCGGTGACCGGGGAGCACACCGCAGCGGTCCTCGAAGCCGACGCGGACGCATCGGTCCCATGGCTGGCGACCGAGTTCGTGCCGGGGGTGTCGCTCCGAGAGGCGGTGGACGTCGTCGGAGGGCTGCCGGAGGAGGCGGTGCTCCGCCTGGCCGCCGGGCTGGCCTCCGCGCTGACCGCGATCCACCGGGCGGGTCTGGTTCACCGTGATCTCAAGCCCGCCAACGTCATGCTCGCCGCCGACGGGCTCAAGGCGACCGACTTCCATGTCGTGCGGGCAACGGACAGCGCGGGCGGGAGCGAGCTGACGCCGACCGCCTGGCTGGTCGGTTCGCCAGGATTCATGGCACCGGAGCAGGTCACGGAGGGGCGTTGCACCCCGAGAAGCGATGTGTTCTCCCTCGGGGCCGTGCTGGTCGCGGCGTGCCTCGGGGAGGGGCCGTTCGCCGGACCCTCGACCCCCCGCACGCTGTACAACGTCGTGCACGCCGAACCGGACCTCGACATGATCCCGGACCGGTTGCGCGCCATCATCGGGCCCTGCCTGGCCAAGGACCCGGTCCGACGGCCCACACCGGCCCAACTCCTGGAATCCATAGGCGAGATCCCGCCGTCCGCACAGCCCTGGAGCCCTGCCGTACACATCCTGATCGCCAGGCGAGACGCCGACCTGGCCCGGCTCCTCGACGCATCACCGGAACCGATCACCGACCGGGAAACCGACGCAAGGGACGGTGCGGACGAGCGCGATACGGCCGACCCGCGAGGCCGCACACGGCACGTTGCACGGCTCGGCGCCCTCCTCGGCCTTGCTGTGCTGCTCACCGGCATCGTGCTCTGGACACTGTGGCCCTTCCGCCAAGCGTCAGGTGGCAGCGGGGCCTCGGCGAGCACCTCCGCCTCGCCGCACGTCAGCGGCTCCCGTCCCGCGACAACGCCCGCGGGCCCTCTGCCCGTCACCCTGTACGGCCACGAGTCCTACATCACGGGCCTGGCGTTCAGCCCGAACGGTCGCACGCTGCTCACGGGAAGCAACGACGGCACCGCGCGGCTGTGGGATCTGGCCGGCCACCGGCAGGCGGGCCGCCCGTTGGCCGTCGGTCCCCTCGCCGTCAGCGGTGTGGCGTTCAGTCCGGACGGCCGGACGGTGGCCACGGGGAACCTCGACGGGACCGTGCAGCTGTGGGATGCGGCCGGCCACCGGCAGCTCGCCCATTTCTTGAGGGTTGGGGCGAACCCCGTCGAAAGCCTGGCGTTCAGCCCGGACGGCCGCACTCTGGCCACCGGGGACGGCCACGGCGATACGCGGCTGTGGGACGTGGCCGACCGAAAGCAGCTCGGCCAGCCACTCGGGCGCGCCCCGTTCGTCATCATCAACTGCGTGGTCTTCAGCCCGGACGGCCGCACCCTGGCCACCGCGGGCAGTGACGGGGCCGTGCGCCTGTGGGACGTGGCCAGCCATCAGCAACTCGGCCAACCCCTCGGGAGCTTCATCAACACCACCAGCGTGGCGTTCAGCCCCGACGGCCGTACCCTGGCCGCCGCCGACTGGGACCACACCACCCGCCTGTGGGATGTGGCCAGCCACCGGCAAGTCGCCAGACTCCCGGACACCCAGATCGTCACCTGGGTGGCGTTCAGCCCGGACGGCCACACCCTGGCCACGGCGAACACCTATGAAGTGCGGTTGTGGGACGCCGCCGGTCACCGACAGACCGGCCAGATCCGCAGCGGCGCCGTCACCAGCCCCGAGTGCGTGGCGTTCAGCCCGGACGGCCGCACCCTCGCCATCGGAGGCGCAGACGACGACGGCGCCGTGCAATTGTGGGACGTGAAGGGTCTCCGCTGAGGGGCTCTGTCGGACCGCGTCGTTGATGTTTCTGGGCGAGTCATTGCTCGAAACGCCGAGCGTGTCGCTGACGATGGGCTGATGCTGCTCGTCAGCGAAGGCTCGCTTGCGGGTGGTCATGGGCGCACCAGTACCTTCAGCGCTTCGCGGTCGTTCATCGCCCGGTAGCCGTCGGCGATGTCCTCGAGGCCGACGGTGCGGTCGAAGACGCGGCCGGGGCGGATCGTGCCGTCGAGGATGTGGGGCATCAGTTCTTCGATGTAGGCGCGGGCGGGTGCGACGCCGCCGGTGAGGGTGATGTTGCGCATGAAGTCGGCGAACCCGAAGGGTACGTCGGTGAACTGGGGAGCCCCGACCCGGCTGATGGTGCCGCCGTCGCGTACGACACCGAGACTCTGCACGAGCGCGTCCTTCAGCCCGACGCATTCGAGGACCTTGCGGGTGCCTTCGCCGCCGGTCAGCTCGCGGACCTTGGCGACGCCTTCGTCGCCGCGCTCGGCGACCACGTCGGAGGCGCCGAAGTCGCGGCCCAGGTCGGTGCGGGTGCGGTGGCGGCCCATGAGGATGATCCGCTCGGCGCCCAGCAGCCGGGCGGATATGACGGCGGACAGGCCCACGGCGCCGTCGCCGACGACGGTGACGGTGTCGCCGCGCCGTACGCCGGCGGTGTGGGCGGCGTGGTAGCCGGTGCACAGTACGTCGGAGAGGGTCAACAGGTCCGGCAGCAGGTCGGAGTCCTCGCTGACGGGCATCTTGACCAGGGTGCCGTCGGCCTGCGGGACTCGGGCGGCCTGGCCCTGTCCGCCGTCCACCCCGTTGACGCCCCACTGTCCGCCGTGCGGGCAGGAGGTCTGCAGGCCCTCGCGGCAGTACGCGCAGATGTTGTCGGCCCAGACGAAGGGGGCCACGACGACGTCGCCGGGCTTGAGGGTGCGTACCTCGGAACCAACTTCCTCGACGACGCCGAGGAACTCGTGGCCCATATGGCGGGGGTTGTCCGTGGGTGCCAAGGACTTGTAGGGCCACAGGTCGCTGCCGCAGACGCAGGACAGCACAATGCGCACGACGGCGTCGGTCGGTTGCTGGATCTTGGGGTCGGTGACGTCCTCGACACGTACGTCCTGGGCCGCGTACATCAGTGTGGCTCGCATGAGCGGATCTCCTCTTACAGGGGGATGGGGGTGGGCGTCAGCGAGGGTCGAGGCGGAGGGTGGACGCGCGGGCGCGGTCGGTCAGCACGTGCTCGACGATGCTCGTGTACCCGCCGTACTTCTCCCGATAGGCGGCGTCCACGGCCGCGTGCTGTGCAGGATCGGCCTCTCGGAAGGTGACGTTCCGCTGGACGCCGCCGGCGACGATGCGGCCCTGGTGGCGGGACTGGGTGCCCCGGTACCAGGGGCTGGCGGTGCCCTTGACCGAGCGGACGTAGAGGTGGTCGTCGGCGCGGACGACCCACATGGTCACGGGGTCGCGCAGTCTGCCGGGCATCCTGGGCATGGCGTGAACGCCGCGCCGTCGCCGGTGACGGCGTAGTGGTCGGCGCCGAGGGCGGCTGCGGGGTTGCGCTTGCGGTCGGACTGCGAGAGGACGGTGACCTCGGCGCCCATGGCCTTGGCCATCTTGACGCCGAGGTGGCCGAGGCCGACGATCGCGACCTTGGCGCCCGGCGCGGCGCCGTAGCGCTTGAGCGGCCTGTAGACGGTGACCTCGAATCCGGTCTCGGTGACCCGTCCGACGATCTCGTGGCCGGGAACGAGCGGGCTGGTCGGCAGCCGGCCGAACTCGCCGCCGACGAAGTTCATGTCGGAGTGGCAGATGCCGCAGTGCAAAACGTCGAGCTTGACGTCGTGAGGGCCGACGTCGCGGCGCTCGATGGTGAGGGGAACGAGCGGCTGACGCGCCTCGTGGGCGCCGAACGCCTTGACGGCGGTGGACATGGTGAATCCTTCGAGCGGACTTGTCCTGAGGGGGGCGGGTCAGGCTTCGGGGATGGCACGGCCGTAGGCGGCGAGGGTGACGTTCTCTGGTTCGGGGCCGCCGCGTCGACCGGTCTCCAAGGCATCCAGGGCGGTGAGCTCGTCTGCTGTGAGCTCGAAGTCGAAGACGTCGATGTTCTCGGCGATACGGGTGCGCTTGGTGGACTTGGGGATGACCGAGCGGCCCTGCTGAAGACCCCAGCGCAGCAGCACCTGTGCGGGGCTCTTGCCGTGCGCCTCGGCGATGCGGGTGACGGCCGGGTCCTCAAGGACGCTCTTGCGGCCCTCGCCATAGCCCGGGTAGAAGGTGATTCCTCCGATCGGGGACCACGCCTGGTTGAGGATGTCGTGCCGGTCGTCGAATTCGAGCACGGCACGCTGCTGGAAGTAGGGGTGAATCTCCAGCTGGTTGACCGCCGGCACGACGGAGGTGGCGTCCAGCAGCGTGGTCAGGTGGTCGACCATGAAGTTGCTGACGCCGATGGCTTGCACCTTGCCGTCGGCCAGGAGCCTTTCCAGGGCACGGTAGGCGGCAAGGGTCTTGTCGAACTCGGACGGCAGGGCCTGGTGCAGGATCAGCAGGTCGATCCGGTCCACTCCGAGCCTTGCGGCGCTCTTCTCGAAGCCGTGCAGGGTCTCGTCGTACCCGTAGTCGCTGATCCAGATCTTCGTCTCGACGAAGATCTCGTCGCGCGGCACTCCGGAGTCGCGGAGGGCCTGGCCGACCTCGCGTTCGTTGCCGTAGGCGGCGGCAGTGTCGATGTGCCGGTAGCCGAGGTCGAGCGCGGCCCTGACAGCGGCCTGGGTCTCGTCGGGCGGGGTCTGGAAGACGCCGAGTCCCAGGGCGGGCATCTCGACGCCGTTGTTGAGGGTGAGGGTCTGCATCACAGGGACCTTTCGTCGTGAGTAGCCCGTGCGGGCACGATGAGGGCGAGGACGGTCACGACCGCCAGCGCGAGCAGGACGGCGGAGCCGGTCAGGGCCGTTCCCGAGCGGGCCGCGATGTCGGCGGCCGCGTGCCCGGTGGAGACGGAGGTGGCGACGGCGGTCAGGATGCTCAGGCTCAGTGCGCTGCCGATCTGGTGCACGGTGTTGACCAGGCCCGACGCCAGGGCGGCGCCGACCGCGTAGATCGGAAGGGAGCGCAGCGCCGCGATCTGGAACAGGAAGC
>NZ_JBSGDB010000232.1:0-13092 GCF_053602155.1 Streptomyces sp. NPDC004561 | reverse complement strand
GTCGCCTCGAGCCTGTACCACGAGCACCACCAGGGTGGCCGCGACGAGCAGCAGTACGACCGCCAGCTGCAGCAGGAAGACCTGTCCGGCGAGGCCGACCCCCACGACGACGGCTGGTTCCACCGCCGTCCGGGCGCCGACACCGCCCACCAGGACCAGCAGGCCGAGCCGCCACAGCACCCCCACCCCTGGACCCTGCCGCCGCCGACCCCGACGGCCCCGGGCGGGACCGGCCCGTCGCCGTCCGCCACGCCCCCGGCGTCCCCGCCCCCCTCGCCTTCCGGGCAGCAGTCCCCGTCGGGCCAGGAGTCGAAGCCGCCGTCCTCCCCGTCGCCGGGCGGGTCGAAACCACCGCCGTCCGGGTCCCCGCCGTCGAAGGAGTCGTCCTCCGGGGCGTCGTCCGCCGGGGCTTCGTCGCCGGTCTCGGGCGCCGCGTCGACGCAGAAGTCCGCCTCCGCGCCGCATCCCTCGGCGAGCTCGCAGCCGGTGGCGTCCTCGGGCCCGGTCGGCACCGGGACGACCGGCGAATCGGAGACGACCGCCACCCGGCCGCAGTCGCCCCTCACCGGCTCGGCGACGATGTGACCGACCGCCGCCCCCGGCGGACGTGACCATCGCCACTGTGCGCGCTCGGCGAACAGGGGGACTGCCGGGCGCGCCTGTGGGTACGAGGACTCGTGCACACACGACCGACCGGACCGGGCATCCGGGCTTCCGAGAGAGACAGCATGACCGAGCACCTGGGCGGGGCAGTGATTCCGACTGGTTTCGACGTACCCGTTGAGCCGCTGCGACGTGCGGCGCATTACACCGGCGAACCCGGATGCATCGCGGAGGCGCGGGCCTTCGCGGGCCAGTTCCTGGAGCAGTTGCGGACCGAATGGTGCGCCGCCGCCGACCGCCGCGCCGACGGGGAGCTGCTGCTGCTCGTCAGCGAGCTGGTCACCAACGCCGACCGGCACAGCGACGGCCCGTACATCCTGGAACTCGAGGGCACGGACTCCGCCGTCACCGTGTCCGTCTACGACAGCAGCGCCGCCCTGCCCCGCCGCTTCCCGAAGGATCCGCAGCGCGTCGGGCGGCACGGTCTGGAGATCGTGCACGCGCTGGCCGCCGAGGTCACCGTGGAGCGGGTCCCCGTCGGCAAGCGCGTGCGGGCGCGTTTCGTACTCCAGCGCTGAACGCCCGGTGCCGGGCCCGAACTCCCCGGCACCGAGACGCCCCGGGCTCAGGCGCAGCCGAGTTCGCCGAGCATCCCCTGGCGCAGCCGCGCGATGATCCGCTTGATCAGCCGCGAGACGTGCATCTGGGAGCAGCCGAGCTGTTCCCCGATCTCCGCCTGGGTGGCCTCCTCGACGAACCTCAGGTGGATGATCTGCCGGTCGCGGTCGCTCAGTTCCGCCATGAGCGGGGCCAGCGCGTGGAAGTCCTCGACGAGCCGCAGCCCCTCCTCCTCCACACCGATGAAGTCGGCGAGCACCGCCTCGCCGTCCTCCGGACCGTCACCGGTGAGCGCGGCGTCCAGGGAGGCGGAGTTGTAACCGTTGGAGGCGAGCTGGGCCTCGACCACCTGGTTCTCGGGGATGTTCATCAGGGTGGCCAGTTCGGCGAGCGTCGGGTCCCGGTCGAGCCGGCTGGACAGCTCCTCGCGCGCCTTGGCCAGCTCCACCCGCAGCTCCTGGAGCCGACGCGGGACGTGCACCGCCCAGGTGGTGTCGCGGAAGAACCGCTTGATCTCACCCACGATGTACGGCAGCGCGAAGGAGGTGAACTCGACCTCGCGCGACAGCTCGAACCGGTCGATGGCCTTGATCAGGCCGATCATGCCGGTCTGGACGATGTCCTCCATGTCGTCGCCGCGGCCCCGGAACCGGCCGGCCGCGAACCGTACGAGTGACATGTTCATCTCGATGAGGGTGTTGCGCGCGTACTGGTACTCGTGCGTGCCCTCCTCCAGCTCGGTCAGCCGCTGGAAGAACTGGCGGGACAGCGCCCGCGCGTCACGCGGAGCCACGGACGAGGGGTCCGTGATGCCAGGCAGTGATCCCTCGCCCGTCCTGTCCTGCTCGGCCCTCTCGGCGACCTCTGCTTGCGACCGGATCCCGGCGGTGTTCATTACCTCTCCCACGAAAGTCACGGTTCGGCGTATGCCTCTCGGCCTTTTTGTTCGACCCCTGCCATGTTGCGTCCTCTGCGGGTACCCGGAACACGGTGGTTCATGCATCCCACCGCGCCGCTCACCCTGCGGCTACCCCCGGTGACGCGGTGCATGCGCCCGACGACCGGCAGTGGCGGGAAACCGCCACCGCCTCCTCGGCGCCGGACCGCGGTTTCCCTCAGGGCGCAATGCCGGGCCCTTGTCCCGCGCCGGGCGGCTCCTAGGCTGACCGGGTGACCCACCAGGTGAGCAACGAAGCCCGAGTGATCCCGCTGCGACCGGCCCCCGCCCGCCCGGACCGCCGGCCCGAGCCCGCGCCCAGGGAGCCCCTGTGGCGCGATCTGATCGGAGATGTGCTGCGCCGCGAGCGGCTGGCACAAGAGCGCACGCTCAAGGACGTGGCCGACGCGGCCCGGATCTCGCTGCCCTATCTGTCCGAGGTCGAGCGCGGCCGCAAGGAGGCCTCCTCGGAGGTCCTCGCGGCCGCCGCGGGCGCCCTCGGCCTGGGACTCGGCGATCTGCTGTCCCTCGCGCACGGCGAGCTGACCCGGCGGACGACGGCCGTACGCGGCGCCGGCACACCACGGCGCCCCTACAACGGGCTCTGCCTGGCGGCCTGACCCGGCCGCCGGGTCACTTCTCCCGCAGCTGCCGGAAGAACGCCCGGACGTCCCCGGCCAGCAGGTCCGGCTCCTCCATGGCCGCGAAGTGCCCGCCCCGGCCGAACTCCGTCCAGCGCACCAGGTGCTCCGTCCGCTCCGCCTTGTGCCGCAGCGCGATCTGGGTCTCGGCCGGGAACAGGGCCAGCGCGGTCGGCGCCGACGACGGCTCGGCCGGCCGGGCACTCCGGCCGGTGGCGTGCGCCCGCTCGTAGTAGATGCGGCCGGACGACGCGGCCGTACCGGTCAGCCAGTACAGCATCACGTTGGTCAGCAGCCGGTCCCGGTCCACCGCCTCCTCCGGCAGCTCCCGGCAGTCGCTCCACTCCCGGAACTTCTCCACGATCCAGGCGAGCTGGCCGACGGGCGAGTCCGTCAGGGCGTAGCCGAGGGTGTGCGGCCGGGTGGACTGCAGCACGGCGTACCCGGTGCCCTCACGGGACCAGTCCGCCCACCCACGCCACGACCGCAGGGTCCGCTCGCGCTCCTCGGGACCGAGCCCGGCCAGCTCCTGCTCGGTCGGCTCGGTGAGCGCCTGAGCGCCCGGCAGCAGATTGAGGTGGACGCCGATCACCCGGTCCGGGTGGGCGCGGCCCAACTCGCGGGAGATCGCCGCGCCCCAGTCGCCGCCCTGCACACCGAACCGCTCGTAGCCGAGCCGCCGCATCAGCTCCGCCCAGGCGTCGGCTATCCGGCCCGCCTCCCAGCCCGGCTCGGCGGTGGGCCCGGACAGGCCGAAGCCGGGGATGCTCGGCACGACGACATGGAAGGCGTCGGCCGCCTCGCCGCCGTGCGCCACCGGGTCGGTGAGCGGGCCGACCACGTCCAGGAACTCCACGATCGAGCCCGGCCAGCCATGGGTCAGCACCAGCGGCGTGGCGTCCGGCTCGGGGGAGCGGACGTGGGCGAAGTGCACGTTCGCCCCGTCGACGGTGGTGGTGAACTGCGGCCACCGGTTCAGCTCGGCCTCGGCCGCCCGCCAGTCGTACCGGTGCCGCCAGTACCCGGCCAGCTCCCGCAGATATCCCGCCGGGACGCCGTACTCCCAGCCCGCGCCGGGCAGCGCGGCCGGCCAGCGGGTGCGGTCGAGGCGTTCGTGCAGGTCGTCCAGGTCGCTCTGCGGGACCGACAGACGGAAGGGGCGGATGCTCTCGTCAGGCGTGGAGGTCATGTCCCGGATGCTAGGCGGGCGCGCCGCTCACCCGTCCGGATTATCCGGCCGTCCGGCCGATGAGTTTCCGGCCGAGGATCGGTCCACACAGACGACCGCGTTCCACGCTCCAGGAGGTGCTCATGACCACCGACGGATTCCGCACGTGTCTCTGGTTCGACGGCCAGGCCGAGGAGGCCGCCGAGTTCTACGTCTCCGTCTTCAAGAACTCCAGCCTCGGCCGGGTCAGCCGCTACACCGACGCCGGGCCCGGCCCGGCCGGCGCCGTGCTGACGGTCGAGTTCACGGCCGACGGCCAGCGGTTCGTCGCGCTCAACGGCGGCCCCGAGTTCAAGTTCAACGAGGCCATCTCGTTCCAGATCCCCTGCGCCGACCAGGAGGAGATCGACCACTACTGGACCAGGCTCACCGAGAACGGCGGCGAGGGCGGCCCCTGCGGCTGGCTCAAGGACAGGTTCGGCGTCTCCTGGCAGGTCGTCTACGACCGGCTGTCCGAGATGATCCACGACCCCGACCCGGCCCGGGTCGCCCGTGCCACCAAGGCCATGCTGGGCATGGGCAAGCTGGACGTGGCCGCGCTGGACCGGGCGTACGAGGGGGAGTAGGCCGCCCGCGTGCTCACCCGGCCTCCGCGAGGATCTCGGCGATCACATGCCGGGAGTTCTCCGCGAGGGCCGGGTTGGTGTCCCAGTAGTACGGCAGCTGGATCAGCGAGACCGACAGCGCCCAGCCGCGCCCCCGCGCCCACTGGGCGTCGTCCGCGCCGACGGCATCGCGGAAGGTGCCCCGGGCGGTCGCGGGCAGCAGGTTCCAGGCCACGATCAGGTCCACGGCGGGGTCGCCCACCCCCGCGCACCCGAAGTCGATGACCGCGCTCAGCCGGCCCCCGTCGACCAGCACGTTCCCCGGGGACAGATCGCCGTGCCCCCACACCGGCGGTCCGGTGTGCCCCGGCGCGCGCAGGGCCTCCTCCCACAGCGCCGTGACCGCAGCCGTGTCGACCCTCCCGGCCAGCTCGGCGATGGCCGCGCGGGTCGACTCGTCCCGGTCCCTCAAGGGTCCGCCCCGGTAGCCGGGCGGACCGTCCTGCGGGGGTACGCCGCGCAGCGCGCGCACGAACGCCGCGAGCTCCCCGGCAAGGCGCTCCGGTTCCGCCACGGCCCCCGCCACCGGATTGTCCCCCTCCAGCCAGCGGTAGACGGACCACGGCCACGGCCAGCCCTCGTCCGGTTCACCCATGCCCACCGGCTCGGGCACGGCCACCGGCAGCAGCGGCCCGAGCCGGGGCAGCCACCGCTGCTCGTGGATCAGGTCCGGTACGGCGCCCGGCCGCCGGGGAAGCCGGGCCACCAGCTCGGCGCCCAGCCGGAACATGGCGTTCTCGGTGCCGGAGGACGCGAGCCGGCGTACGGGCAGCGCGGCCCACTCGGGGAACCGGCGGGCTATCAGACGTTGGACCAGCGGGGCGTCGAGGTGGACCTCGTCCGCGTGCATTCTCTGCGTGTTCACGGCACTCATCGGGGTCATCCCAGCGCCCCGACGCCCTCGCTGTCGACGGATTTTCGCCGCGGCTCAGACCCGGTCGGCGACGATGAGCAGGTACTGGAAGCTGCCGTTGCGGTAGGCGGACAGGAACGTGTCCTCGATGCCGGTGACCAGGTGGTCGGCCTCCCGGCGCAGGTCCCAGTAGGGGATCGTGGCCTCGGTCAGGTCCTCGACGTGCACCGGCACCAGCCGGTTGCGGGCCATCGCCCTGAAGTACTCCGAGCGCGGGTGGATGTCGCAGATGTAGTGGGCGTTGATCAGGGACACCTCGCGCGACGCCTGCCCGTAGGTGTCGTTGTAGCAGCCGGTGACGACCACGTAGCGCCCGCCGCGGCGCAGCAGCCGGGAGTGCTCGGCGAACAGCAGGTCCAGTTCGACGTACATGGTGGACTCGTTGTTCCAGGACGCCGCGTACCCGCCGGACCCGAAGCCGGTGTCGAGCATGTTGCGGTGGTGGTAGCGCACCTTGTCGTCGACGCCCCGCGCGCGGGCCTGCTCGTTGGCGAAGTCCGCCTGCTTCGCCGAGATGGTGACACCGTCTGCGTGGCAGCCGTAGCGCAGATTCGCCACGACGCTGCCGCCGCCCCGGCCGCAGCCGGCGTCGAAGACGCGGTCGGTGGGGGAGAGCGGCCCGAGACGCGAGGCGAGCAGCTCGGCCTGGGCGTGCTCCAGGCGGTGCAGTTCGGCGGTGATCCGCTCCCGGCGCAGGTCCGGATCGGGCTCGTCGAGCACCGACCGGTCGGCCGCTCCGATGCCGTAGTGGTGGTGGTACAGGTCGTCGATCCGGCCGAGTTCGAGGTTGACCGGGTTCTCCTCGGCGTTCCAGTAGTCCGCGACGCGGCTCTGGTAGTGGGACTGGGCCGGGACCGGAAGGGGCGTGGTGCGGGCGACGGGCGCGGTGGTCAAGAATGGCTCCTCGTGGTGCGTGTGACCGTGTCTCGCGAGTTGCGGTTACCAGTAGTCGGGCAGGTGGTAGCGGTGGGTGTTGGTGGAGTGCCACTCGTGGTTGCCGGACACCCACGCGGCGAGCCCCTGGGCGTAGCGCTCCACGAGGGATGAGCCGGCGGACAGCAGGGCCGACTCCTCCTCGAAGGCCGTCATGATCCGGTTGTGGATCTCGACGGACCTCAGATAGGCGGCCTTCAGCCCGCACCGCTCGTTGGCGGCTACCACCTGCGGCAGATTGAGGTGGGTCGGGTCGCCGGCCAGTTCCTTGGTGAAGGAGTACAGGTCGTTGACGATCGTGGTGGCGTTGCAGGCGAGGGCGGTGATCCGCTGGATCTCGGGGCGGGCGTAGAGCTGCTCGGGCAGTTCGTAGCCGTCCACGGCGTCCACGATGGACAGGCAGGGACGGAAGTTGTTGAACTGCCGCATCACCAGGTACTCCCAGACCCGTGGCACGTACCGGGTCTCCGCCCAGGCGGCCTCGGCCAGGTACCCGAGGTGCAGCCGGGCGATGTCGTGCACGAACCGGTCCGTCTGGCTGGGCGTGGCGAGGCCGGCGAAGTCCCGCAGGGCGAAGTGGTAGGAGCGCAGCGGGCCGTCGGCCCGCACCCCCTGCCGCCACTCCTCCTCCAGCTCGGGGACGCCGTGGTACGGATCGAGCGCCGACTGGGCCATGACCAGCCGTCCGCCGAGCCCGCGGCGCGCTCCTCCGCGACCCTCGTCCTCCTCGCAGTAGCAGCTGTCGACGATGTTCTCGGCGAGCAGCAGCTCGCCGGCGGCGGTGAGCCGCTCCAGGTCGGCTGCGCCCGGATGCTGCAGCACGACGGCCCGGCCGAACTGGAAGCCGGCGAAGTCCCCGCGCCAGGCCGCCGGGAACAGGTCGTTGTCGCGGGCCCAGGCCTCCAGGCGGTGGTCGACCTCCCGCACCTTCTCCGGGTCGGCGGGCACCGCGGGCCGGTACAGCAGCCCCGGGATCGCCCCGGTGCGCCGGGCCCGCAGGCTCCGGGCGAGGTTGGGGGGTCCGGGCAGTGAGCCGGCGGTGGTGGATGTGGTCATGGGGTGCTCCAGGCCGTCATTCGGGGAACCGGCCGATCTGGACGTTCTCCAGGATCCCGGCCGCGTCCGGCACGAGGATGGCCAGCGAGTAGTAGGCGGTCACGAGGTAGTTGACGATCGCGGCGGAGTCGATGCCCATGAACCGGACGTTCAGGCCCGGCTGGTACTCCTCCGGGATGCCGGTCTGGTAGAGGCCGACGACTCCCTGGTCGGCCTCGCCGGTGCGCAGCGCGATGATGCTGGTGGTGTGGTCGTCGCTGATCGGGATCTTGCTGCAGGGGTAGATCGGCACACCGCGCCAGGCCGGCACCTCGTGGCCGTCGACGTTCGCGGTGCCGGGGACCAGTCCGCGCCGGTTGCACTGCCGGAAGAACGCGGCGATCGCCTTCGGATGGGCGAGGTACACCTTCGTCTTGCGGCGCATCGACAGCAGCTCGTCCATGTCGTCCGGGGTGGGCGGGCCGGTGAAGGTGCTGATCCGCTGGCCGTGGTCGACGTTGTGCAGCAGGCCGAACTCGCGGTTGTTGACCAGCTCCCACTCCTGGCGCTCGCGGATCTCCTCGACGGTCAGCCGCAGCTGCTGGGCGGTCTGGTCCATGGGGTGGTTGTAGAGATCGGCGACCCTGGTGTGGACCCGCAGCACGGTCTGGGTGAGGGACAACTCGTATTCGCGGGGCGCGAGTTCGTAGTCCACGAAGCCGCCGGGCAGCGTCGGCTCGCCCACATGGCCGGCCTGCACCGGCACCTCGGCCTCGCCCTTGCGGTTCATCGGCCTGCGCTGCCGCTCGACGTACGCCCGCAGATGCTCGGCGAGGGACGGCGCCCGCTCGGTGATCCCCTCGACGACCGCCCAGGGCAGCGCCAGCACCACGCCCGGGGTCTCGGCCCGTACCGAGGTCAGCCACAGCGGGTCGGACTGGCCGACGGCCTCGTCGCCCATCTGGTCGCCGTCGGTGACGACCCCGATGATCTCCTCGTCGCCGTACTTGCCGGTGGTGTAGCGGGTGAACCGGCCGTGCACGACCAGGTACGCCTCCGTCACGGGCTGGCCGGCCTCGAACAGCACCTGCCCGGCGCGGACCTCCCGGGGCTGGAAGCGGCCGGCGATCTCGCGCAGCACGTCCGTGTCGGGATAGCCGCGCAGGATCGGCAGCTCGGTCAGCGTCTCGGGGATGACCCGGATGTCGTCGGCGCCGTTGTGCTCGAAGTGCACCCGGCCCCGGCCGGTGCGCAGCTGCAGCCGGCGGTTGACCCGGTAGGTGCCGCCCTTGACGTCCACCCACGGCAGGGTCTTCAGCAGCCATCGCGAGGTGATGGCCTGCATCTGCGGTTCGGACTTGGTGGTCGTGGCGAGCTGGCGTGCCGCCCGGGTGCCGAGGCTGGTGAGCTGCCCGTCGGCATCGGGGCCGGGGGCGGGTTCGTCGACGGCGGAAGCGGTGGCGCTGTCCGGTGTGGACACGTTCCCTCCAGCGGAGCGGTGAACGAACCGTGGTGAACGGATCGGTCAGTGGTGAGCGTGATGGCGGTGCGCTGTGATCCACCCAAACAGGCCTGGTGGGGGCGCCGGTACGGCGTGAACGGGGCGGATCAGCGCCCCGGGTTTTGTAAACCTGCCGTCGGGGGCGGAAGCGGCCGGCCGCGCGCTCCCGCGCCGGTCGACCGCTTCCGTGAGCCGTGTGACCGGCGTCAGGGACCGTCGGCGACCAGCACGGCCGCCCCGTCGAAGCGGCCCGCCTTCAGATCCCGCAGCGCCTCGGGCGCCTCGGCCAGAGGGTAGGAGTGGATGGTGGCCCGGACCCCGTACCGGGCGGCCAGCGCGAGGAACTCCCGGCCGTCCGCGCGGGTGTTGGCGGTGACGCTGCGCAGCTCCTTCTCGTAGAACAGCTCGGTCTCGTAGTGCAGCGGGGGTACGTCGCTCAGGTGGATGCCCGCCAGCGCCAGCACCCCGCCCCGGTCGAGGGCGCGCAGCGCGACCGGGACCAGCGCGCCCACCGGGGCGAACAGGATCGCGGCGTCCAGCGGCTCCGGCGGCGGCTGGTGCAGGTCCCGCGCGGAGGCCGCGCCCAGCCCCAGGGCCAGCCGCCGGGCGGCCGCGTCCCGGGTCACCACGTGCACGGTGGCCCCCTCCGCGAGCGCCACCTGCGCGCACAGGTGCGCGCTGCCCCCGAACCCGTAGAGCCCGAGCCGCCCGCCCGGCGGCAGCCCGGTCCGCCGCAGCGCGCGGAACCCGATGATCCCGGCGCACAGCAGCGGCGCCGTCGCCATGTCCTCCAGCGCGCCGGGCAGCCGGTAGGCGTACTCGGCCGGGACGGTGGTGTAGTCGGCGTAGCCGCCGTCGGCGTCCCAGCCGGTGTACTCCGAGCGCGGGCACAGGTTCTCGGCGCCCCGGGCGCAGTAGGCGCACACCCCGTCGGTCCGGCGCAGCCAGGCCACGCCCACCCGGTCGCCCACGGCGAAGTCCCCGACCCCGGACCCGGTCCGGGCCACCACGCCGACGACCTCGTGCCCCGGCGCCACTCCCGCTCGGTGCACCGGCAGGTCACCCTCGGTGACGTGCAGATCGGTCCGGCACACCCCGCAGGCCAGCACCCGCACCAGCAGCTCGTCCGCGCCGGGCAGCGGCACCGGCCACTCCACGAGCCGGAGCGGATCCCCCTCGACGGGTCCGGGCCGCACCACCGACCACGCCCGCATCGTCGACGCCGTCATCGCGTCCGTCCTTCCGAGGCAGCGGTCCCCACTCCCAGTGTCCGGCAGCACGTCCGTTCGGCGCGCGGGCCGACGGCCGGGTGGCTAGCGTGAGCAATCGGGGGACAGCACAACTCCAGGAGGGCCGCCAGCATGGCCGTGCAACCCGAAGGAACGCCCTGTTGGGCCGATGCGATGTTCAGTGACGTCGAGGGCGCCAAGAAGTTCTACGGCGACGTCCTCGGCTGGACCTTCGGCGAGTCGTCGTCGGAGTACGGCAACTACACGCAGGCCTATGTGGACGGCAGGGCCGTGGCCGCCGTCGTGCCGCCCATGCCCGGCCAGGAGGGGCAGTCCCAGTGGTGCCTGTACTTCGCCTCGCCGGACGCCGCCGCGACCGCCGAGAAGGTCCGGCAGAACGGCGGCGAGGTGCTGATGGAGCCGATGCAGGTCGCCGACTTCGGCACCATGTGCCTGGCCCGTGAGCCCAGCGGCGCCGTGTTCGGGGTGTGGCAGGCGGGCACCCACGAGGGCTTCGAGGAGACGGCGTCCCCGGGCGCCTACTGCTGGGCCGAGGTCTTCACCCGTGAGCCCGAGAAGGCGGACGCCTTCTTCTCCGCCGTCTTCCCGTACCGGATGAAGGACATCGTGGACGACGCGGTGGACTTCCGGATGTTCGACGTCGGCGAGGAGACCGTCCTCGGCCGGATGCGGATGACCGACGACTTCCCGCCCGAGGTGCCCTCGTACATCAACGTCTACTTCGCGGTCGACGACTGCGACGAGGCCGTCTCCCGGGCCGTCAAGCTCGGCGGGATCCTGCGCTTCGGGCCGATGACCAGTCCCTTCGGCCGGTTCGCGGCCCTGAGCGACCCGCAGGGCGCGAACTTCTCGGTGATCGACATCATGACCACCGAGGGCGAGATGCCGCAGATCAAGGACGCCTGACCGCCCGGTCCCGGCACCCTTCCGCGCCATGGGATGATCGTGCGCATGCGTGAACGAGTGGTGGCCGCGTGCGACGGGGCTTCGAAGGGGAACCCCGGACCGGCCGGATGGGCGTGGGTGGTCTCGGACGACGACGAGCGGACCCCCGCCCGCTGGGAGGCGGGCCCGCTCGGCCGGGCCACCAACAACGTCGCCGAACTGACGGCGCTCGAGCGGCTGCTGACGGCCGTCGACCCGGACGTCCCGCTGGAGATCCGCATGGACTCCCAGTACGCGATGAAGGCCGTCACCACCTGGCTGCCGGGCTGGAAGCGCAACGGCTGGAAGACGTCCGCCGGCAAGCCGGTCGCCAACCAGGACCTGGTGGTCCGCATCGACGCGCTCCTCGACGGCCGCTCGGTGGAGTTCCGCTACGTGCCCGCCCACCAGGTCGACGGCGACCCGCTGAACGACTTCGCCGACCGCGCGGCCAGCCAGGCGGCCTCGGTGCAGGAGGCGGCGGGCAGCGCGCTCGGCTCACCGCAGCCGCCGGCTTCCCCCGACACCCCGAGGGCGGCCGCCCCGCGCGGCAAGGCGCCCCGCCGCGCCGGCGGCGGAGCGTCCTCCCGCACCATCAAGGCGAAGTTCCCCGGCCGCTGCCTGTGCGGCCGCTCCTACGCGGCCGGCGAGTCCATCGCCAAGAACGCGCAGGGCTGGGGCCACCCGGAGTGCCGCACCGCGGACGCCTGATCAGGCGTCGAACGTGTAGAACTTCGTGTGGTCCAGCAGGTCCGCCGGGCGCACGTCGTTCCACGGCTTCATCGTCTCGTCCAGGTCCACCACGTCCGGTGTGTCGCCCGTCGGCACGTACCCCGTGCCCGGGTGCCGGCGCTGCCACTCGGCCCACAGCTTGTCGATGTAGGCGTGGTGCAGCCAGAACACCGGGTCGTTGGGGGACACCCCGGTGGCCATCTGGCCGCCGACCCAGACGTGCACCCGGTTGTGCAGGTTGACCCCGCGCCAGCCCTCCAGGTTGTTGCGGAAGCCGTCCGAGGCGCTGTTGTACGGCGCCATGTCGTACGTCGGTATGGACAGCACCGACTCCACCTCCGCGCGCGTGGGCAGCTCGCTCACCCCCGTGCCCAGCGAACGGCGCAGGAACGTACGGCCGTCCACCCGCACCGAGACCGGCCAGTTGCCGCCGGACGCGGCGAACGGGCCGTCCATCACCCGGCCGTCCGAGGCACGGCCGGTGCCGCCGAGGAAGTCCGGCGCCCACAGCGAGGCACGCACCGTGCGGTCGCTGCTCCAGTCCCAGTAGGGCAGCGCGACCGAGGAGTCCACGGACTGGAGCGCCTGCTCGAAGTCGAGCAGGAATCTGCGGTGCCAGGGCAGGAAGGACGGGGAGCGGTGGCCGGTCCGCTCGCCGGTGTCCGTGTCGGACATGATGAACATGTTGTGCGTGCGGACGAAGTCGTCGTAGCGTCCGCTGCGCTTGAGCTCCAGGACGGCGGCGACGAACCGCCGCTTCTCGTCGGCGGTCAGGGCGGCCTGGTTCTTGCGTACGGTCATGTGCGCGGTACTCCGGGAGTCCTTTGCGGGGCGGTCAGTTGGCGGGGAACGGCAGCAGCGGGGCGCCCTGCAGCTCGTCCACCGCGGCACGGGCGGCGGCGCGCGGGGTGGGCACCGGGTCGTAGTGGCTGACGACGCTGATCCAGCTGCCGTCGGCGTTCCGCATCACGTGCAGCTGCATGCCGTCCACGAACACCGCGTAACCGCCGCCGTGTTCGTGGTGGTGGCCGCCTCCCGCCGACGGACGGCCCTGTATCCGGCGGCCCTTGTAGACCTCGTCGAAGGTGTCCTGCATGGGGTGCTCGTGGCCGGCGGCCGAGGCGCCGGGGGCGACGAGCGTGGCGGCCGAGGCCGTCGCGGCGAGGGCGGCC
>NZ_JBSGDB010000231.1:0-13165 GCF_053602155.1 Streptomyces sp. NPDC004561 | reverse complement strand
CGGCGGCGCTGCCGGTCCGGGGTCGCCGCCGTACGCCGGGCGCTGTCCCGGCGGCACCGCGCCGCGCCGCACCTGACGCATCACGCGCGCGCCTTCCGGCTGCACACCGCCACTGCCGCGTCCGTAGCGGGGGCCGCGGTTGTCGTCGGACCATCCCTCGGGCCAGTCATTCATGGGCCCCAGTGTGCAGGGCGCAGCCATGTGGCTTACAAGAGATGTCGGAAAATCAGGGCGGCGCTGTTGCGAAGCTGACACAAAATCCGCGAATGTCACTTCGGCATAAGGTGGAGGGCATGACAGACCAGGTCACGGACACGGAAGCGGAGATGGAGCCGGACATTCCCGGCAAGCCCACATCAGCTTCGCGCACCACGCTCAGCCACATCATGACCCACAACGACACCAATCTGCTCGGGACGGTGCACGGCGGGGTGATCATGAAGCTGGTCGACGACGCGGCGGGCGCGGTGGCCGGCCGGCACTCCGGCGGCCCCGCCGTGACCGCCTCCATGGACGAGATGGCGTTCCTGGAACCGGTCCGCGTCGGCGACCTGGTCCATGTGAAGGCACAGGTCAACTGGACCGGCCGGACCTCCATGGAGGTCGGCGTGCGGGTCCTGGCCGAGCGCTGGAACGAGTCGACCCCGCCCACCCAGGTCGGCTCGGCCTACCTGGTCTTCGCGGCCGTGGACGCCGACGGCAAGCCGCGCCGGGTGCCCCCGGTGCTCCCGGAGACCGACCGCGACCGCCGCCGCTGCCAGGAGGCCCAGATCCGCCGCACCCACCGCCTGGCCCGCCGGCGCGCCATCCGCGAGCTGCGCGAGAGGCGGGCGGCGGAGGGCTTCGAGGACTGACGGGCGCCGGTGGGCGCCGACGGGCTCAGGTGTTCCCCGAGCACACCACCTCGTTGCCGCGCAGCACGCCCTGCTCGGGCCGCCCCGGGTCCTCGAAGCGCACCTTGCGCACCGTCCTGAAGTCGGACCCGGCGGTCACCTTCAGCAGCGGCCCCTGGCCCCGCACCGGGCGCAGCTCGCTGCCCGGCAGGGCCGCGGCCAGGGAGCGGGCGGAGCTGTCCCAGCGGGGGTCGAAGAGGATGACCGTGCGCCGCACGTCGTGGGTCGCTGCGGTCACCGGCCGATGCGTGGTCGCGAAGCCGGCCGCCGCCAGCGCCGCGTCGACCCGCTTGGCCAGCCCGGCCGTGCCGGTGCCGTTCGCCACCTGGACCCGGACCTGCCGGGGAGCCACCTCCACCGACCGCGGAGCGGGGCGGGGGTGCGGGCGCTCCACGCTGAGCGGCTTGTCGTCGCGCAGCGACTCGAACAGCTGGTCCGACTTCGCCGCGTCCCACTTCAGGGTCGAGCCGACGCCCTTGACCGGGTAGTTCATCTGCGCGATGGGGACCGTGGTGAACTCGGAGGAGGAGGGCGAGAAGTTCCGCATCGCCCGGCCGAGGTCGAGCAGCTCGTCGGTGCCGAAGCCCTCGTCGGCGCGGACCGAGCCGAGCACCGCCCGCGTCACGTCCCGGAACCGCATCGGGTTCAGCAGCACCCCGGAGGAGGTGGTCTTCTCGATCAGCGCGGCCAGGAACCGCTGCTGGCGCCTCATCCGGCCCAGGTCGCTCGCCCCGTCGAGGTGCCGGGAGCGCACGTACTGCAGCGCCTGCCCGCCCATGAGGGTGTGGGTGCCGGGGGTGAGGTCGAGCCCGGTGTACGAGTCCTTCAGCGGCGTCGCCGTGCAGATCCGCACCCCGCCGAGGACGTCCACGGTCTTCATGAAGCTGGTGAAGTCGACCTCCAGATAGTGGTCGATCTTCACGTGGGTCATGTTCTCGACCGTGCGCACCGTCAGCTGGGGGCCGCCCTCGGCGTAGGCCGCGTTCAGCCTGAGCGGATGCGGGCCGATCTGCCTGTGGGTGGCGCCGTCGACCCGCGCGGGCGCCTCGGCGTACGAGTCGCGCGGCAGGCTCACCACCGTGGCCCGCTCCCGGTCGTCCGAGATGTGCACGATCATCATCGTGTCCGTGCAGTGGCAGGGCTGGCCGCCCAGGTGGTAGGCGCGCCGCTGCTGCTCGGTGATCTTGTCCCGCCCGTCGGTGCCCACCAGCAGCAGGTTCATGCCGTGGCCGGCGCGGGGCCGGTTCTTCATGTCCTTGAAGGCGTCGACCCGGGCGATGCCCGCGTCCAGGCTGGTGACGACCGCGTGCCCGATCCCGGCGGAGGCGAGCACCACGACGGACAGCGTGGTCACCGCCCGCATGGCCCAGCGCGGCCGCCGGGGCCGCCGGGGCGGCCGGACGGAGCGCACGGGCCGCTCGGGCGGGCGCGGCACCCGGCGGGGCGGCTGCGGGCGGCGCTGTGGACGCGCGGGGGACCGAGGCGGGCTGGGCAAAGGAGGACACCTCCGGACGAGGCCGTACGTGGGATCCGTGAGCACGGTAGGCCGATACGATCTCCATCCCACGTCTCGGCACCGGCGGCGCGCACCGCTGTCCCCCGTTCGCGGTAACGTGAGCGTCCTATGAACGCCAAGCCCGACGTGCGGTTCCCCGCTGTGTCCGTGATCATGCCCGTCCTCAACGAGGAGCGGCATCTGCGCGGGGCCGTCCAAGCGATCCTCGCGCAGGAGTACGCCGGCGAGATGGAGGTCGTGATCGCCCTCGGTCCGTCCACGGACCGAACGGACGAGATCGCCGCCGAGCTGGTCCGCGAAGACCCGCGCGTGCACACCGTCCCCAATCCGACCGGGCGCACGCCCGCGGCGCTGAACGCGGCCATCAAGGCCTCCCGGAACCCGATCGTGGTCCGCGTCGACGGCCACGGCATGCTCTCGCCGAACTACATCGAGACCGCGGTCCGGCTCCTCGAGGAGACCGGCGCGCAGAACGTCGGCGGCCTCATGCACGCCGAGGGCGAGAACGACTGGGAGCACGCCGTCGCCGCCGCCATGACCTCGAAGATCGGCGTCGGCAACGCGGCCTTCCACACCGGCGGCGAGGCGGCCCCCGCCGAGACGGTCTACCTCGGCGTCTTCCGCCGTGAGGCCCTCGAACAGCAGGGCGGCTACAACGAGGAGTTCATCCGCGCCCAGGACTGGGAGCTGAACTTCCGCATCCGCGAGGCGGGCGGCCTGATCTGGTTCTCGCCGGAGCTGAAGGTGTCGTACCGGCCCCGGCCCTCCGTCCGGGCGCTGGCCAAGCAGTACAAGGACTACGGCCGCTGGCGGCACGTGGTCGCCCGCTACCACTCCGGCTCCATCAACCTGCGCTACCTGGCGCCGCCGACGGCGGTGTGCGCGATGGCGGCGGGCCTCGTGGTGGGCGTGGCCCTGACCCCGTGGGGCCTGGTCATACCCGGCGGCTACCTGGCCGCGATCGTCGCGGGTTCCGTCCCCGCCGGCCGGGGCCTGCCCCTGAAGGCCCGGCTGCAGATCCCCGTGGCCCTGGCCACCATGCACATGTCCTGGGGCTGGGGCTTCCTGACCAGTCCGAAGGACCTGGCGAGGAAGGTCATCGCGTCACGGCGGCCGGCCGTCCTCGACGCCGACCGCGTGTGACGAAGGGGCCCCTCCGGCGTACGGAGGGGCCCTACGTGCAGCCCGCGCCCGTCAGCGCGGGCGATGCCGCCGCCAGCACGGCCGCCCACCGGCCCCGGCCGTCGGGCCCCTCGAACGCTCCCGTCATGCGGGCGGTCGGCCGATCACCACTGGTAGGGCTTGTACACGTCCATGCACTGCGACTTGTCCGAGCCGTTGATGGCGTCGGAACCGCTGGGCAGATCGCCGGCCTTGGGGGGCGACTGCTTGGGATAGGACGTGCCCGTCCGCCAGTCGGCGCCCACGACGACCGTCACCCCCGACACATCGGTCGACTTCTTCACGGCGCTCGTCGGGATGCCGAGGGCCTTCGCCACGGCCTCCGCGTCACCCTCCAGGTCCGCGCTCGGGTACTGCACGACCGTGGTGTCCTCGGACAGGGTCGCCGAGGTGTCGGCCGTGGCCCGGGTGTAGCCCTTCTGGACGAGCGCCGCGCTGACCGCCCCGGCCCGGCCGCCCGTCGGGGCCTCGGTGGAGGTGCGCGTGGCGTTCCGCACCAGCACGCCGAGGCGGCCCGGATCGACCGAGGGCGTCCTGGCGGTGTCCGTGGGCTTCTTGTCCGCGGTCTGCTTCGCCTCGGACGCCGTGCCGTTCTTGTCGAACGCCACGTCGTCCCGGAGCATCTGCCACATCTTGTCGGCGTTCGCCGGGTCCGGCACGACGTGCGCGCTGTCCCGCGGGTCCTCGACGTGGGGCATCGTCACCGACGTGACACGGTTCGTCGGCACCGACTTCAGTTCCATGCCGAGGTCGTACAGCTTCTTGACCGTGCCGATCTCCTCGGAGACCTTCAGGGACTTGGTGGCCGCCTCGGCGAGGTCCATCAGCCGGCCGGTGTCGGTGAAGATGTTCTGCTGCTTCAGCGTGCGGATCATCGAGTTCAGGTACATGTGCTGGGCGCGGGCGCGCAGCAGGTCGTCGCCCCAGGCGTGCCGGGTGCGCAGCCACTGCAGCGCCTGGACACCCTGGACCTTCTGCTTCCCGGCCCTCATCTTCAGCCCCGAGCCGCCGGGTTGCGCCGGCGTCGGATGGTCCCAGACGTTCTGGTTCACACAGACCTCGACGCCGCCGATGGCGTCCGCCATCTTCACCACGCCCGCGAAGTCGATCATCATCCAGTGGTCGATGTAGACGTGGGTGAGGTTCTCCCAGGTGGCCAGCGTGCAGCCGGCGCCGCCCCGGGCCAGGCTGACGTTGATGATGTCGTTGGTCGGCGGGTACACCTTGCCGGTGTCTGGGTCCGTGCACTTGGGTATGTCGACCCGGGTGTCCCGCGGAATGCTCACCATGGCGGCGCTCTTGCGGTCCGCGGAGAGGTGGATGAGCATCTGCACGTCGGCGAGCGGCGGATTGCCGCGGTTGTCCCTGCTGCCGCCGAGCTTCACGTCCTCGTCGGAGTTACGGCTGTCGGAGCCGATCAGCAGGATGTTCAACGGCGTCTGGCCGGCCGCGTTCGGCCGGGTCCGCAGCGCCTTGGAGTCGTCGCTGCTGCTGCGCTTGCCCTTTTGGATGTTGCCGTTCAGGTGCTGGTAGTACAGGTATCCGGCGCCCGCCGTACCCAGTATGACCACCGCCAGCACGGTCGCCGACCAGCGCAGGGCGCGTCTTCTGCGCCGCCGCGGTTCGGCGTTCGGGCCGTCTCCGCGCCGCCCGCCACCGTGTCGGCCTGAGCCGTCCGACGCGTCCGAGGTCCTCGGTGTCCGCGACACCGTGTCGTCCGCCGCGGGAACCTCTCCTCGCACATCGCTCTGTGCCAACGTTCCTGCCCCTCCCCACCCTGGCGCCGGCCAACGGGTCCGTCCCGCGCCGAGTTAGACGCACGACGGGGCCATTGGGTTACCTACGAGGCGCACTTCACCTTGTCCGCTGTGAAAGCGGACGCATTATCCAGGTGACGGGTAAGAGGCTCCTGTGCGTCGGAAGGGGTGATCTGAGTAGGGGTCAGCTGGCGCACTTGACCTTGTCCGCCGTGGACCTGTCCACGTTCGGCGCCTTCGACGGAGCGGTGAGCGACACACCCGCCCCCTTGAAGTCCTTGCCCAGCGTCAGGGTCATCGCGGGCAGGCCCTGGGAGTTGGTCACGCTCTTGCCCGGCTCGAGCGCGCTTCCGGGCAGGCCCATGAGAGAGGCCAACTCGCGTGCCTGGGCGGCCTGGTCGGGCGCGTACTCGAGGGTGCTCTTGTCCAGCGGTTGCGGGGCGTTGCCCGCGTTCTCCGACTTGAGCACCCCCTTGTTGTTCTGCAGCCACTGCAGGGTCTCCTGCGCGCTGCCGGGCTGGGCACCGCCGTTGAGGATGCGGACCCGGACCTCGGAGGGGGCGGACCTGCTGCCCTTGAGCCGCGCGGCCGCCGCGTCCTTCGCCGCCTTCTGCTTCTTCTTCACCTCGGTGAAGGAGACGTCGTTGTTGATCGTGTCGAACACCTGCGGGGCCAGGGTCGGGTCGAGGATCACCGTCTTGTGGACGACACCGTCCGCCGGGTTGTCCTTCACCGGCGCGGTGAGGAAGGTGATGTTCTTCGTCGGCACCTTCTTCAGCTCCAGGGCGACGTCCTTGAGCGTGCTCACGGAACCGATGCCGGTGTCGACGGTGAGCGCCTTGGTGGCGGCCTCGGCCAGGTCCAGCAGCTTGGTCGGACTGGTCAGGGTGTCGCTGGAGGACATCTTGCGCATCAGCGAGGCCATGAACTGCTGCTGCACCTTGATGCGGTCCAGGTCGCCCTGGTTGCCCCAGCTGTGCCGGGTCCGGACGAAGGCCAGGGCCTGCTCGCCCTCGATGGTGGAGGCTCCGGCGGGCAGGTTCAGGTGCGACTCCTTGTCCTTCACCGCGTGCGCGAGGCACACCTTGACCCCGCCGACCGCCGTCGTCAGCGTCTTCACCGCGTTGAAGTCCACCATCATGAAGTGGTCCGGCTGGATGCCGGTGATCTCCTTCACGGTGCGCATGGTGCAGCCCGGGTCCCGCCCGTCCTGCCCGAGGCTGGTGTTGAACCGCACGTTCTCGGTGCCGGGGACGACCTTCGTGCTGCCGTCCGGCTGCTTCGTCGGGCAGTCCGGGATGTTCACGATCAGGTCGCGCGGAATGCTCAGCGCCGTCGCGTTGGTGCGGTCCTTCGACACGTGCAGCAGGATGTCGGTGTCCGCGTGCCCGACGCTGCCCTTGTCGCCGTAGCCCTCGTTGCCCTTGCCGGTGCGCTTGTCGGTGCCGATGATCAGCAGGTTGAAGGCCTCGTCCTTGCTGAAGCCCTTCTTGCCCGCGCTGCCGATGTCCGTCGTGGTGACGTTGCCCTCGAGGTGCCGGAGATAGAGGTAGCCGGCCGTGCCGACGGCGATCAGCACGAAGGCGGTGCCGCCCGCCGTCCACGCCAGCACCTTCTTGGCCTTCGACTTCTTCTTCACCGGGCGCCGACTGCGCCGTCCCTGCGGCGTCTCCGGCTCGGGGCCGCGGCGCCGCCGCGGCGGCGGGACGTCGCCGGAGCGCACCTGCCGCATCTCGCGGGTCCCGCCGGGCGCCGAGTCCTCACGGGGCCGCCGCGCCGCGTCGTTGCCCCGGAGGCCCGAACGACGTGGACGGGGCACCTGTGATTGCTGAGCGGAAGGAGTCAGTCGCAATTCGTATTCGCCGGTGCTCGGATTGAGCACCCACTGGTCTGCGGGATCGATGTTGTCCGCCCGCCCACGGCCTTGCGCGTCCACGGTTGTCCGAATCCTCCGTCGGGGCCACGCGGCGCCTTCCCCCCTCAAAAGGCGCTCGGGTCTCGGTGAAACAGTGCACGACCCCAGGACGGACCTCGCGGCCGGGTGCACCGGATCGCTCACACTATCCGCCCAGTTCAGCGTCAAGCGACGCCCGTGACAAATTCCACCTTCCTACAACTGGGCAATCCGCCTCATTTACTGAACGGAAGTTCGCCGTCCTGGCGCGCGCGTCACTCGCAGCCGTGTTCAGCCGCCGTGTTCCCGCGGAATGTCGGGGAGGGGGAGGGGCCGCTTCCGCCGGCTCCCCGCGCGGTCTGCCGGGGCGTTTCCGTGGACACCGCAACGGACCGGTCGGCGCGCAGCAGGCGGAACAGCTTCTCGGCCGCCGGCTCCACGAGTTGGTCACGGTTGGTGTCGTAGACGTACGACTCCCTCGGCACCGTCAGGAACTGCACGTGTTCGGTGGGGATGTTCCGCAGCCCGCGCAGCAACTGGTAGAGGCCGCGCAGACTCGCGAGGCCCGGGTCGGTGGTGAGCGAGGAGGTCGCCGCGTCCAGCACCGGGTACAGCTTCACGGGGTTCAGCAGTACGTCGTCGCTGCGCACCTTGTCGGCGAGCGCGCCGAGGAAGCGCTGCTGACGCTCCATCCGTTCGGTGTCGCTGCCGTCGCCCAGCGACTTGCGCGCCCGCACGAAACCGAGCGCCTGCTCCCCGTCGAGCGTCACCTTGCCCGCGGGCAGCTTCAGCCGGGCCGCCTTGTCGTCGATGGGCTCCTTCAGGCAGACCTGCACCCCGTCGACGGAGTCCACCATGTCCTTGAATCCGCTGAAGTCCACCACCATGTGATGGTCGATCCGAATGTCCGTGAGCTTCTCGACGGTCCGGATCGTGCACGCCGAACCGCCCACCTGGAAGGCGTGGTTGAACATCGCGAACGCCGGCCGGCTGCGGCTGCCGTCCGCCTGCAGGCAGCCGGGTATGTCCACCATGAGGTCCCGGGGCAGGGACACGGCGGTCGCGCTGTGCCGGTCGGCGGCCAGGTGCAGCAGGATCGTCGTGTCGGACCGCTCGCTGCCGAGGTCCCGCCCGTACCGGCCGTTGCCCTTCCCGGCCCGGCTGTCGGACCCGATCAGCAGGATGTTCTGCGCGCCCCGCACCAGCTCGGTGGGCCGCTCCCGTTCGTACCGGCCGAGTTCGGCGGCGGCCGCGTCGTCGGGGGTGATGTTCGCGCTGAGCTTGGCGTAGACCGCCCATCCGGTCCCGGCGGCCACCACGACCAGACCGGAGAGCCCCAGCGCCGTTCCCTTCGCGGACCGCCGCCTGCGGCGCCGCGCGAGCCCGGTCCCGGTGGCGGACGAGCCGCGCCCGGGGCCGGGGGGTGTGCGGGCGGTGTCGGTCACGGCACGGGCCCCCTCAGGGCATAAGAGCGTCACGTCCTGCTCCTACGACCATGGCGGGGAGCGGGTGGGGCGGCTCCCTGTGTTACGCCGTTCGGGTGATCCGCGGTTTCCCGGGGCGCGGGGCCGCGCCGAGGTGCGGCTCCGCCGCGCGGGCCCGTCCGGCCGGCGGCCCTACCGCCGTACCGCGGTCACCCGCTCGCTCTCGATCCGCTTGGCGAGGGCCTCCTCGTCCAGTCGGTCCAGGTTCCGGCAGAGCACCACGGAGCCGCCGGTGGCGAGCGGCGCGTACAACCCCGCGGCCAGGCCCTCCCAGGTGTCGTACGGCAGCCCCGACAGCAACCGGGATCCGGGCCCGGTCAGATCCAGCGCCGGCGCCTCCGCCCCGGCCCGCTCGACGACCTCCGCCGCGCTGAACTCCCGGCCGGCGACGATGAGCGCCGGTTCCTCCGCGTCCACCGGCGCGAACGGCGCGAACCGGTCGCCCTGGCCCGGGACTTCCACGGCGTAGTCGGCGAATCCCTCCGGCGTCCGCGGGAACCGTCCGCCGAGCGGCCGCAGCGCCAGCGCGATCCGCTCGCCACGGCAGGCCCGCGCCGCCTCCAGCGTGTCCGGCCCGCTGACGACCACGTCGGCCGCGGCCGCGTCCCCGGCGACGTCCGCGATCACGCCCACCGCCGAACAGGCCAGCAGCCACACGGCCGTCTGCCAGTGCGCGGGCAGCAGCAGCGCCACCCGGTCGCCGGGCTCGACGGACAGGTCGCCCTGGAGGAGGTTCGCGGTCTTGGCCACCCAGTTGGCGAAGGTGGCCACGGACAGTTCGACGCGTTCGCCCGTGGCGTCGTCGTAGAAGGTCACCAGGGGACGGCCGGGGTCCGCGGCGAGCGCGGAAGTCAGCAGGTCGGCGGGGGTGCGATCGGTGGCGTTCACCCGGAACAGGGTACGCGCGGGCGGGTTCGCGCACGGGGTGGTGCGGCCACTTGTCCGGCGGACCGCCGTCCGACGGTCCGTCACCGCCACCGGCTCACCGCCCGGGAGCTCCGCCTCACGGGGCCGGTCCGCGTGGAAAGACATATCTCACGTCGGGTGGTGGCAATCTTTACCCCAAGGGGAAGAACGTACGACTGAATGTGATCTCCGGTCATCAGGACGGGTTCGCCACCGAGTGCCCCGGCAAACGGCTCAACGCCGGGCTCGGCAGGCCCGCTCCAGCGCCGCCCACCACCAGGGGCGATGAGGCCGGGGGCGTGTTCAGCGCCGACGGGGGCGCGCCGATCTCATGCCGACTTCACACCGACCTCACACCGATCTCGCGCGAAACCGGGCTGTCTTCGAAGGCGCCGTCGTTACGGTCTGCGTACACTGACCGGCCGAAACGAGTAGTAACGAACAGTTCGGCCGGTCCCGGCAGGAAGCAGAGACGACAGGTGACAGAAGCGATCCTCCTGGTCGGCGGCAAAGGCACCCGGCTGCGTCCGCTCACGGTGCACACTCCCAAGCCCATGGTCCGGGCCGCCGGGGTGCCTTTCCTCACCCACCAGCTGGCCCGAGCGAGAGCGGCGGGCGTCGAGCACATCGTGCTCGCCACCAGTTATCTGGCCGAGGTCTTCGAGCCGTACTTCGGCGACGGCTCCGCGCTGGGCCTCCACATCGAGTACGTCACCGAGGACGAGCCCCTGGGCACCGGCGGAGCGATCCGCAACGTGGCCTCCCGCCTCCACTCCGGCCCCGACGAACCGGTGCTGATCTTCAACGGCGACATCCTGACGGGCCTGGACATCAAGGCCCTCGTCGACACCCACGAGTCGACCGGCGCGGACGTCTCCCTGCACCTGACGAAGGTGCCCGACCCGCGCGCCTTCGGACTGGTCCCCACGGACGAGACCGGCCGCGTCCTGGCCTTCCTGGAGAAGCCCCAGACGCCGGAGGAGATCGTCACCGACCAGATCAACGCCGGGGCGTACGTCTTCCGCCGCTCGGTCATCGACGCGATCCCGATGGGCAGGCCGGTCTCCGTGGAGCGCGAGACGTTCCCCGAGCTGCTGTCGGCGGGCGCCCATCTCCAGGGCATGGTCGACTCCACGTACTGGCTGGACCTCGGCACCCCCGCGGCCTTCGTGCGCGGCTCGGCCGACCTGGTCCTCGGCCGCGCCCCGTCCCCGGCCGTCCCCGGGCGCTGCGGCGACCGCCTGATCCTGCCCACCGCCGAGGTCGCCCCGGGCGCCAAGCTGACGGGCGGCACGGTGGTCGGCGAGGGCGCGTTCGTGGCCGAGGGCGCCCGCGTCTCCGGCTCGACCATCCTGCCCGGCGCCGTCATCGAACCCGGTGCCGTCATCACCGACTCGCTCATCGGCGCCCGCGCCCGTGTCGGCGAACGCTCCGTGCTCACCGGCGCGGTCGTCGGCGACGACGCGATCGTGGGCCCCGACAACGAGTTCCTCGAAGGCGCGCGGGTGTGGTGCGACGCGCGCATCCCGGCGGGCGCGGTGCGGTTCTCCTCCGACCAGTAGCCGTGCGGGTCGGGAGGGGCGCCGTCCATGGGGCGCGCCCCCGGGCCCCCATGTCCGAGGGGGCGGGCCTGATCGTCCTGCGCGGGTGAGCGGGGGCCGATCGCGCGGTTCACCGTGCCTCGTACGGGACATGCAGCGCTGCGGGCAGGCGTGCCTCCCTCAGTGCCTTGTGCCTCAAGGGCCTGGGGGGACGCCAGGCGGCACGTGGGTGCGGCGGCAGCGGCAACCCGCCGAGCCGCGGCGCCGGGCGCCTCACAGCAGGCCGATGTCCACCCTCGGCATCTTCGGCGCCCGCCGGGCCGGCGCGTTGCCGCTCAGCAGGATCAGCCGGGCCGCCCGATGCCGCTGCCCGGCGTACGGCTCCAGCAGACGCAGCATCACCGCGTCGTCGGCATGGCGGTCCCCCGCCAGCGCCCACCCCACGATGCCCGGCAGATGCAGGTCGCCGACCGTCACCGCGTCGGCGGCCCCATGGCTGCGCTGCACCACCTCCGCCGACGTCCACGGGCCCACCCCCGGCACGACCTCCAGCCGCGCCTGGGCCTCGGCGGCCGGCATCCCCACCGCCTGCTCCAGCCGGGCCGCGACCCGTACGGCCCGCAGGATCGTCGAGGCCCGCTTGTCGTCGACCCCGGCCCGGTGCCACTCCCAGGAGGGGATCAGCGCCCAGGTGCGCGGCGCGGGCATCACGGACATCGGCCGTTCGCCCAACCCCGCGGGCCCCGGCGCCGGTTCCCCGAATCTCCGGACGAGCAGCCGCCACGCCCGGTACGCCTCGTCGGTCGTGACCTTCTGCTCCAGCACCGACGGGATCAGGGACTCCAGCACCAGCCCGGTCCGGGTCAGGCGCAGCCCCGGCCGCCGGTGCCGCGCCAGCGCCACCACCCGGTGCCGGGGCACGAACGCGTCCGGGTCGTCGGCCGCGCCGAGCAGCTCGGGCAGCCGGTCGAGCAGCCACTCGGCACCGGGGCCCCAGGCCTCGCCGAGCACCTCACCGCCGTACGCGCGCACCCGCAGCGTGCCCGGCCCTGCGGGCGTGCGGGCGGCCCGCCACACGGAGCCGTCCGAAGTGGCCCGGAACGTGGGGTCGGCGGGCCCGCGCCGCAGCGGCCCGAGCACCAGCCGGAGGTCGAGCGGCCCCTCGGGCATCCATCGCCGTACCCGCGGCGGGGCCGTCGCCTGCCGCGGTATCCCGGCGCCACCGGCGGGTACGCCGGCATGGCCGCCGCGCACGGTCGTACGCGTGGGGCGCTGAGCGAAACGTCCTGCCACGATCGAGTTCCTCGGGGAGCCGGTGCCGTCCTACGAGACTAGGCGGTGTCCGCGGTGTTCGGGGTGTGTCACCGCACCTCGACGAACGCCTCCGGATCCCGCTCGCCCCGGGGTCCCGGCTCCTGCGCCGGCCACCCGACGGCCACCGCGCCCATCGGATCCCACTCCGCGGGCAGCCCGAGCGTCTCGCGCACCACGTCCGGGCAGAACATCGTCGAGGACACCCAGGCCGAGCCCAACTGCTCGCCGGCCAGCGCGACCAGGAAGTTCTGCACGCCCGCGCCCATCGCGACGACGAACATCTCCCGCTCCGCGCCGTCCCGCCGGGCGTCCCCGTAGTGGTGCGAGCCCTCCATGACGAGACAGGGCACCACCAGGTAGGGGGCGTTGCGCAGCACGTCGCCGCGCCGCACCCGTCTCGCGATGGACTCCTCGCTCCTGCCGTCCCGGCGCAGGTCGGCGATCCACGCGTCGCGCATCGCGTCCAGCAGCCGGGTCCTGGACTCCGCGGACTCCAGCAGCACGAACCGCCAGGGAGTGGTGTGGTGCGGCGCCGGCGCGGTCACGGCCGCGGCCACCGCGCGCCGGACCGCGCCGGGGTCCACGGGGGCGGGTGTAGAGCGGGCGTATCACGGCGAGTTCGAGGAGCACGGCGGCGACGGTGCCCACCGCGGTGCCGAAGACGACGGTGAGGGCGAA
>NZ_JBSGDB010000230.1:0-13497 GCF_053602155.1 Streptomyces sp. NPDC004561 | reverse complement strand
GGTCTCGGAGATGTCGCCCAGCGTGGAGCGGACGCACTCACCACCGCCTGGATCATGGATGAGCAAAAGCACCAGGCCGACAAGCTGACCAGCGAAATGCCCGTCGACTATGTGGTCAAGCAGTCCGTGCAGAAGGAACCCCACCCCGTACTTGGCGAGATCGCTGTTGTTGTCCCAGCGTTCGACGACCTTCTCGATGTCGAACCGGTGGTCGGGGCGAATAGTTATCAAAGCCGTAGGAGTGATGAAAACCGACAATTCACTTGCGGTCAGTTTGCCAGTGTCCTCGTCCGCGCTGAGGGCGTAGGCGCTGAGGAAGGCATGGGTGCGGTAGCGGTCCAGCTTGGGCCGCTGATGCTCCTGACGTGCGTCCTCCACCGCGAGTTCATGCAGGCCGAACTCCTCGCTGATCATCTCGAAGTCGGCGGAGCACGGATCACACAGGTCGAGCCAGACCGCCACGTCCGGATCGCTCACGTACTCCGAGATGTCAGCCGTCGGGAAGTCCTCCAGGATCAGTGAACCGTTGCGGTAGAGCCGTGTGCGAGTCATGGCGACGCACCATAAGCCGCCCTGGTAAGAAGCCCGTATCCGCCCCTGATTCGTGCAGACGGCCCCGCGAATGAAGGCTCTTCAATGATGGATAAAGCGGAACAAAACGTGCACGCACTCCGTGGAGCAGCGGTGCTTTCGTCCTGTGTCGCGAAGTGACTGCATGGGTCCCGTCCTCACGAGGGCGGCGGGGAGGGAGCGGGCGTCTCCGCGTCGAGGGCCGCTGCGCGCAGGGCGGCCGCCACGCGGGTGACCGGCTCAGTCGGCGGGTGCGGGAGGCGGGCCAGGAGCAGTCGGCGCTGTTCTTGGGGCCCGCCGCGGACGGGGAGGACGCGGACACCCGGGGGAGCGGCGGAGGCGAGAGTGGCCGGCACGGTGGTCAGTCCGCAGCCGGCGGCGACGAGATGGAGCTTGGCGAGCCAGTCACGGGCGGTGTGGGCGATCTCGGGCCGTTCGTCCAGGCCGGGCCACACACCCATGAGCCGGTCTTCTCGCGAGGAGGAATCGGCGATCCAGCGTTCTCCGCGCAGGTCGGTCACGTCGACGAAGTCCCCGCGTGCGAGCGGGTGGGTGGCGGGCACCGCCAGGCGCAGCGCGCGTTCGGTGACCGTCTGCAGCGCGAGCGGGGGCGACTCGGTGTCCGGCGGACGGAACGGCGGGGCCGAGGCGAGCAGCGCCAGGTCGAGGCTGCCGGCCCGCAGGGCGCGCACCAGCGCGGGGCTGCTGCCTTCCCGGCCAACGACGCGCAGGCCGGGGTCAGTGCGGCGCAGCGCTGCCAGAGCCCGGGGCAGCAGAACGGCGCCGGCGCTGGGGAACCAGCCCAGGCGGACCGTCCCCGCCTGCCCGGGCAGGCCGGACAGTTCCCTGGCGGTCGCGTCGATCTCGTCCAGCACGGTCGTCGCGCGGCGCATGACGATACGGCCGGCCGCGGTGAGCCGTACGCCGTCGCGCCGCCGCTCCAGCAACTCCGCGCCGGCGGCCCGTTCGATGGCGGCGATCTGCCGGGACACCGCCGACTGCGTATATCCCAGCGATGCTGCGGCCGCCGTGAAGGTTCCCTGTTCGGCCACGGCGCGGAAGACGCGCAGCGCGGTCAGTGACACATCAGTGAAGTCCATGACGAATACGCATACTAGCCGTGCCTGACTTTCGTTGGACTCATGGACGCGGTGTTTCTAGCCTCGCATGCATGAACGCTTCGCGAATCGCCCTCGTCACCGGCGCCAACCAAGGACTCGGCCGCGCCCTCGTCGAAGGACTGTCGGCCCGCATGAACCGCGACGACCTGGTCCTGCTCACCGGCCGCAACCACCAGCGGGTGACGGACGCCGCCCACGAGGTCACCCAGTTGCCCGGCACGCGCGCCCGCATCGAGGGCCGCGTCCTGGACGTCACCGACACCGACGCCGTCGCAGGTCTCGCCGAGGACCTCCGGACCCGCCACGGAGGCGTCGACGTCGTCATCTCCAACGCGGTTGCCCGCCTGTTGCCCGAGGAGTCGCAGGCGGAGCGGGCCGACGAGTTCATCGATGTCTCCAACACCGCCACCCATGCAATCCTGCGCAGTTTCGGCCCCGTTCTCCGCCAGGGCGGCCGTTTGCTCGTCGTGGCCAGCAGCCTGGGCACCCTCGGCCACCTCACCCCCCGGCTGCACCACCTGTTCGACGGCGCGAACCTCGACCAGGTCGAGTACGCCGTTGAGTCCTGGCGCAGCGCCATCCACCACAAGACGGCTCAGGAGGCGGGCTGGCCGGTGTGGTTGAACGTGCCCTCCAAGGTGGCTCAGGTCGCCGCCGTCCGTGCGGTCGCCGCCGAACGCCGTGAAGGCGACCTCGCGGCCGGCACCCTGATCGCCTCCGTGTGCCCCGGCATGGTCGACACCGCCACCTCGCGCCCCTGGTTCAGCGACTACAGCCAGGCCCAGTCGCCGACCCAGGCCGCCGCGGCCGTGCTCGACCTGATCTCCGCCGAGGACGTCGATCCCGCCCTTTACGGCGAGTTGGTCCGCTTCGGCAAGGTCCTGCCCTGGCACGACGGCACACCTCCGGTGGAACAGGACCGGATGCTCACGGCCTGAACGCCCACCGACCACGCCTTACGGTGCGCAGGTCATCGAGAGTCGCCGGCACCCAAGCCATACCTGGGATCGGTGGAGCAATCCCGAGGATTGACTGGGGTACCGGAGTGCCAGAAGATCGTGCAGCGCCAAGGCGACGACGTGTCCGGTGCCTTCGTACGGATCCGGACCGGCGAAGGCGCTGTGCGGGCGCCGAGCAACCCGTTACCGAAGGGACACGGACACCGTGCCTGCCCTCCCTGCCACGATTGACCAAGCGGTCGTCCTGCTACGTGAGTTCGGCGCCGAGAGCATCGCCCACCCCGGCGGCACTCTCCTTGCCCACCTCCAGCGCGTACAGGCGCGGCTCGCGACGTGGAAGGCCCGCCCGGCCCTCCAACTCGCGGGCCTGTGTCACGCGTTCTACGGCACGGACGGCTTTCCCACAGCACTGCTGCCGCTGGACCGCCGCAATGACCTCGCGGCGGTGATCGGCACCGAGGCCGAGGCCATCGTGTACCTGTACGCCTCATGCGACCGGAAGGCCACGTACCCGGCTCTCAACCAGGCCGATGCTGCCGTCCACGACAGGTTCACCGGCCGCTCCTGCGATCCAGGACCGCAGGGGCGCCGGGACTTCACCGAACTGTCGGCCGCCAACGAACTCGATCTCGTCATCGTCGATTCCGACTTCCGCGACAGGTGGCGCCCTGAGCTGCTCGCCCTGTTCACCAGACTCCAGGATCTGCTGAGCGCTGACGCCTGGCTCGCGTGCCGCACGGCACTTGCCGCCCCTGCTCCCGATCAGTGAACCAACCCGCCAGTTCGAGCTCGTCGACGTGGAAGGGGATCGCGAAGCCGGATTAGCGGACAGGCTTCTGCCAGGTCAGCGAGTACCGACGGAGCACATGCCGGCGATAGCGCATGCCGGGCAGCAGTCGTTGCGCCGCAGCTCGGACCTGACCGTAGCTCATCCGCGGGACGGCGACCGGCATGCCCTCCGGCCCACGCGCACGGCGGATCACCTTGGTTATCCGCACGACCGGGGCAGCCGCGATCATCGCTGCCCACTCCGCCGGGCTCTTCTCGCGGGCCAGACCGACGGCGACCAGCGTGCCGCCGGGCCGCAGCAACTCGCGCATCCGGATCAGGGCGGCCTCGAAGTCCATGTGGTGGATCGTGGTCACCGAGCAGATGAAGTCATATCCGCCGACCGGGAGGTCGGCCGTGAGGAAGTCGCCCTCGATGTAGGTGAGTTCCGGGTGGTCGGCAGCGAGTTCACGTGCGCAGGCGATCATCTCCGGCGACTTGTCGATCCCGGTGACACGCTTCGCCCGCTCGGCGAGTTTCCGCGCCAGGAGCCCGTCCCCGCAGCCGACGTCCAACGCGTCTCCGCACCCCTCAGGCACGGCGCGGAGAATGCCCGGGTGCCGGGCGACGTTGGTGTTCCAGTATGGCTTCGGGTCGGCCTGGCGCATCGGATCATCGTAAGGGCATGGCCAGGGCTTCCAGGTGCGCATCGGCAGACACGGCTCTCCCGAAAAGCCGTCCCCCCGACCCGAAGGGCCGTCCTCCCCGTGGGGAGTCGCGATCGTGAACCGCCCCGCGGCTGCGTCACGGATCGGTGGGCCGGTCCCCGACTGGTTGGGCCGTTCTGATGGCTGAGTTGGTTGCGGAGGCCGCTCCTGCGATACGCGTGCGCCGTTGGATTCGGCGTGTGACCAAGGCGGAGAGTGCGAGCGCGGAGGACGCCGAGACGACTCCGCCCAGGACCAGGGTGGTGCGGGCGCCGAGGGCGTCCGACACCAGGCCGACCAGCGGGGCGCCCACGGGAGTGCCGCCGAGCAGGACGAGGAAGTAGACGGACATGACTCGGCCCCGCAGTTCTGGGGCGGCGTAGAGCTGGGTCAGTGCGTTGGCGGAGGTGGTCGTGATCACGGCGGCGAAACCGGTGGGGATCAGCAGCGCCATGAATGTGCCGTAGTCCGGCATCAGTCCCTGCGCGGCTTCCAGTGCCCCGAAGACGACCGTGGTGGTGACCAAACGGCGTGCGGTGGGCGGGTCCCCGCGACTCGCCCCGTAGATCGCGCCGATGAGGCTGCCGAAGGCGTATGCGGCGGAAAGGTAACCGAAGGCGGCGGCACCGGTGTGGAAGGCCGTGATGGCCACAAGGGAGATGGTGACCTGGAAGTTGAGGCCGAAGGTGCCGACGAAGGCTATGAGGCTGATCGGCAGGAGCAGTTCGGGGGTGGAGGCGATGTGGCGGAAGGCGTCGCGTAGTCGGTTACGGCCGGGTCGAGGCCGGCCTTGGCCACCTGGGTTGTCCGTACGGATGGTGATCAGGCCGTAGAGGACGGCCAGGTACGAGACCGAGTTCACGAGGAATACGGGACCCGTGCCGAAGGTGGCGACGGTCAGCCCGGCGAGGGCGGGGCCGAGGGCGCGGGCCACGTTGAACTGAGCGGAGTTCAAGCTGACCGCGGTGGCCACACGCTCACGGGCGACCAGTTCGGAGATGTACGCGTTGCGGGCGGGACTGTCCACGGCGGTGGCGGTGCCGAGGGCGAAGGCCAGCGCGTAGACGGACGGCAGGTTCACCGCCCCGGTGACGGTCAGCAGCCCGAGCAGGAGTGACTGCACTCCCATGGCGGTCTGGGTGAGCAGCAGAAGCCGCCGCTTGGGGTACCGGTCGGCCAGTACGCCTCCGGTCAGGCCGAACAGGGTCTGCGGCAGGAACTGCAGTGCGGTCACGAGGCCGACCGCACTGCCGCGGTTGCCGGTGAGGTGGAGGACGAGCAGATCCTGCGCTGCGCGCTGCATCCACGTGCCGATGTTGGAGGCCAGCTGCCCGAACAGGTAGCGACGGAAGTTCCGGACGGTGAGTACGGCCGTCACCGGCATGCGGGAGCCCGCGCTCATGACAGCTGACGGGCATACGCGTCGCCGGGTGCGGACACACCGACGTCATCGACGTGATGGAAGGTCGGGTGGGGGTGCATCAGGAAGGCGTGGTGGGAGATGTTCCAGGCGTAGGCGCCGGCCATGGCGAAGGCGATGCGGTCGCCGACGCGCAGCCGTTCGACCTTGACCCGGCGGGCCAGGACGTCCTTGGGCGTGCACAGCTGTCCGACCAGTGTCACCGGCTCGTCGCGGGCCTCCGGGCGGTCCCAGGGATGTGACCAGACGGCGTCGGGAATCACCTCGAAGGGCTGGTCGTGCTGTTTCGCAGCCGGAGTGCGCAGATGGTGGGTGCCTCCGCGCAGCACGGCGAACGCCTCGCCGCGGCTGAACTTGATGTCCAGGACCTGGGTGACGTACCAGCCGCAGTAGGCGGTGACCGAACGGCCGGGTTCGATCCGCAGCGTGAGGTACGGGTGGCGGCCGACGATCCGGCGCAGTCCCGCACCGAAGGCGGACCAGTCGAACGTCTTGTACGGGTCGGCGTAGTCGACGCCCATTCCCCCTCCGACGTTCACCTCGGCCAGGTCGACTCCGCGGTCACGAGCCCAATCTTCGGCCCAGCTCAAGGCCTCGTCGACCAGATCCAGTTGAGCTGGGGCCTGGAGACCGCTGGCCAGATGGAGGTGCAGGCCGCGCAGCCGGATGCGCGGATTGGAGGCGATCAGCTCCAGGCAGTGGTCCAGTTGCGCGGGGTCCATGCCGAAGGGACTGGGCCGGCCGCCCATGGCGAGGGCGACCTGGCCGAGGTCCACGGGTAGGTCCACGGGTAGGTTCACGCGCAGGAGAACGTCGACGGTCCGGTCGCCCAGCAGGGTGATGAGAAGCCGCAGTTCGTGTTCGCTCTCGATGTGCAGGCGGTTCACTCCGGCGTCCAGCGCAGAGGTCAGCTCTGTCGGTGTCTTCCCCGGGCCCCCGAAGGCGATCGGCACATCCGGAGTGAGATTCCGGACGTGGCTCAGCTCGCCGCCGGAGGCGACCTCGAATCCGTCGACGTACCCGGCCAGCGTCCGCAGAATCCGGGGGTCGGAGTTGGCCTTGGCCGCGTACAGCAGCTCGACTCGTTCCGGAAGCGCGGCCCGGATCACGTGAACGTGCTCGCGCAGGGCCGGCAAGTCATAGACGTACGCCGGCAGGTGATCGTCGGACGTCCTGCCGACGAGGTCGAGCAGTTCGGGCCTCACCGGACCACCTCGCGGGGGAAGTCCGCGCCGAGTGGGCTGGGCAAGGGGACGTAGGTGGCGTGCCGGTCGGCCTTGCGGGCCCAGCGCAGGAGCAGGTTGGCCTTGGCGGGCAGCGGTACGCCGGACAACAGGGCGCGCAGGCGGGGTGGTTGGGCGACGGTGCGGGCGTAGGCGTCGAGGTGGTCACGGACCAGGCCCCACAGGGCGGGTTCCAGGCTCGGGTCGAGGTCGGCCAGGGCGCTGAGCATTTCGGCGGTGTGGTTGACCAGGAGGCAGTACGCGACCCGGTTCCAGCCCCGTTCGGGATCGTAGGTGAGGGGACCTCGGACGTCGTCCGGGAGGTCGTCGAGGGCGCGCTGATGATGCCCGGGCAGGAGCTTGGTGCCCTCCAGGTCGCGGAAGAGCATCTGAGCCGGGGTGCCGTCGGCGTTCACACCGACGACGACGTTCTGCAGGTGGGGTTCGAGTACGACACCGTGCTCGAAGTAGGCGGCCAGCACCGGTGGCAGCAGGAGCCGTAGATACGCGTCCCACCAGGCCAGGACGTCCCCGTCGCCGCGGCTGAGCAGGTGTGACACATGGGCTGTACTGGTCGGGTATTCGTCCGCCACCGCGGCGGCGAGCAGGGCGGTCACCCCGGGACGCAGGTGGCGGCGCATGCCGGAGCGGACGATGACGCCGAGCCCCTCCAGGAGGGCGGTGTCGTCGGTGTCGAGTGTGCGGTAGCCGGGCTCGGCCAAGAGCGCGCATCCCGGGAAGCGGCCGGTGAGCTCGGTGAAGAGGGGCTGGAGCAGCCGGTTGAGGACGACGGCACCGGAGAGTTCGTAACTGGCGTGCCTGCGGACACAGTTGGTGAGGCGGACGTTCAGGCTGAACTTCAGGAAGGTGTCGCTGTCGGGGTGGTACAGCGTGCGCACCGATGCGGTCGGCACCAGTTCCGGGCCGCTCGCTCCGGTGTCGACGACATCGCCGGCGGCGATCGCCTCGCGCAGCCGGTCGTTGTCCTGCAGCAGACGGTACTGCCAGGGGTGCACCGGCAGTACCGCGAATCCCGGATCGGCCGTCGGGCACAGCGCGTCCATCGCGTGCAACTCGCCTTCCTCCCGCACGAAAGGGCGGCGTACGGCCAGGTGGCGCAGGCGGAAGCGCGCGCCGGTCTCCGGGCCGTACTCCAGCCAGTCCGACGGGTCGCCGGTGCGTGACTTGGGAGTGGGGTGGAAGCGGTGGCCGAACACCAGGGACTGTTCCGACGCCACGTACGGATCCGGATGCGGCGTGGCTCCGGCCCGCTCCTCCAGGGCCGTGCGGATGGTCTCCCGGCTGTCGGCGACCTGGGTGAGGAACTCCTCGTTGGCGACCCCCGTGCGCAGTGCCAGTTCGTCGTGGATGTAATCGGCCAGCTCTTTCCAGCCGACGGTCGTCCAGGTGCCGTTGTCGAGCCGCTGCACCGGGCCCCGGAAGCGATGGGCTCCGATCAGCGAGGCCCGGCGCAGCCGGGAACGTAGCAGGAGACCCCGGCGGGGGAGACACAGCAGGAGGTGGTCGTCGTCGACCGTCACCTGGTGCTCGGGAGCGGACACCTCGCGGATCAGGCAGTTGAGCAGCGTGTGGGTGGTGACGGTGTCCGCCGTCCCCATCGGTTCGGACGGCGATGCGGTGACGGTTGTGGCGGCGGGGCTGGTGTGGGGGGCAGTGCCGGTGGTCATACGGTCACTCCAGTGGGACGACGGTCGGTGTCGGATGTCAGCGGCACAGGGCCAGCGGATTGGGAATCGACGTCCATTGCGCTTTGCCCGGGTTCTCGGCCAGGCGCATGGCGACCGTCGCCTTCAGCGGCATCGTGTCGCCGAAGAACGCCGCAGCGTCCTCCTGGTTCGGCAGGCCGGCGTACACCCGGCGGCCGACCTCGGCCACCGCACCCCACAGCGCTCGGGGATCAGCCTCGTGCTCTCGGCTCAGGACGTCGACCAGCTCGCTGAAGACTCCGCTGACCAGGCCGCCGAACAGCTTGGTGTGCAGGGCGTCCACGTCGTCACCCGCGCGGGTGCCGAGCAGCGGCGGCAGCGTGAAGCCGCATCGAGCCAGGCGGCGGGGGCTGACGCGTACGCCGTCCAGATCCCGGTACAGCACTCGCACCGGCCGCCCGCTCCTCAGCACGACCAGGGTGTTCTGGCCGTGCGCCTCCAGTGCCACCCCCATGGACAGCAGCGTCAGTGCGGGCGGCAGGACGAGTCCGGCGAAGTCCGCGAGCCAGCGCACGGGATCTCCCGAGATCACGGTGGCTCCGGTCGCGTGGACTGCGGTGAGCGGAACCGCGATCTCGCCGGCGTCCAGGTAGCACTCGGTCGACTCCCGGACCATCGCCGCCAGGCTCGCGGAGGGCTGTCTGTCCACCCTCACCGCGCCACTGCCCAGTTCACGCAGAACGCGCAGGCTGCCGCCGTACCCGGACTTGTGGACGGCGGCCGAGACCAGTTCGGAGAGCGGGGTTCCGTCGGCGACTTCGGCCGGGGAGATGGTGCGCCGGTAATTGGTGACCTGCACGTCCAGCGCCGTCTTGATGTGGCAGCGCGGCAGGACCCCCAGAGGCGCCAGGGTACGCAGCGACAGCAGCGGCCGGGCCGGGATCGTCTCCTCCACGACGGGCAGGTCGGGGTGGTGCACGAGCACGTGGTCCCGTTGCCACGGGTGCACCGGTACCAGGATCGTGTCTCCGTCACGCAACCGCCGCGGCCAGACGCCGGCCCCTTGCCAGCGGTCGGCCGGGACACGGATCAGTGCCAGATGGACCACCGGGCGGTGCTCGGGGGCGTACTTGAGCACGTCGGCGATCGACATGCCGGTACGTGTCCGGCAGCAGGGGTGCTGCGGGTGGCCGTCGACGACGGCCTGCTCGGCATCCACCGAGTCGTTCAGCGCGACCCCCCGGCCCGCGTTCGCGGCCCTGGCCAGGGCCAGGTTGACCACGCTGTTGTCGAGCTCGGCCGCCAGCCGCTGCGCCGCGGGGGTACGCAGGCCGAGCTGCGCCAAAAGCTCCGCCGGCCCACCGATCGGTCCCTCCGGCCCGGATACGGCGAAGTCGTCGGGTACCTCGGCGAACGGCTGCGCGCAGGACTGGGGCGCCGAGAGTGCGCCGCCTCGTCGCAGCTCGACCACCATGGCGTCCGACTCCCGGCGGTGCCCGGCCAGGCCGGGCAGGGGTTCTCGTACGAAGGCTCCCCACAGCCGGCTCAGTACGGTGGCACGCGCTCCTGGGAGCGCGGTCGTGAAGGGCTCCACCAGGTCCGGACGCGTGAAACGCAGTTCATCGAGGAGCATCGGGCATCCCAGGTGCTTGTGGGGGCGCTTGGCACGCGGTGCTCCAGTGGCACCGGCCGTGCGACCGAAGCTACGGGAAGACGATCAAGCACAGGGCCAGAGCACATACAGCAGGGATCCCGGATTCGCCCGACGAAGCTGAGTTCCCGCCCTCATCTCCAGCCGATTCCACAGGGAAGGATTTCCTTACGGGCGGCCTGACCACTGATCAATTTCCGCTGCCACCTGGGGGAATAGGTCACCGTCGTTCGCGACACGACCCAGGGCTTACTCCGCGCTGTCACTGTCCTAAATCCGGTCATCGCTCCGCGCTTCGGCAGTTGAGCCGACCGTGGAAGATCACCGGCTCGGGGGAGGTTACGGCGATTGCGCCACACCCTTCGGCGGCGGTCTGTGAGCCTTTCGACATGCGTGTACTGCTGATCGAGGACGACGACCGGGTGGCCGGACCGCTGACGGAGGGCCTGTGCCGCTTCGGGTTCACCGTCGAGCATGCCAAAAAGGGCGCCGATGGCCTTGCCGCGCCGGAGGCGGCGATCGTGCTGCTGGACCTGGGGCTGCCCGACATGGACGGCATCGACGTCTGCCGTGCGCTCCGCTCCCGCTCGTCCGTGCCGATCATCATGATCACCGCCAGAGATGACGAGGTCGACCGAGTGCTCGGCCTGGAGCTGGGCGCGGACGACTACGTCTCCAAGCCGTTCGGCGTGCGGGAACTTGTCGCCCGGATCCGTGCCGTCACCCGCCGAGCCCGCCCCGCGGCGCTGGACACGCGGTGTGCGGAGCCGTACGCCTCGAATGACACGGCACAACCCGCGGCCCCCCACATCCGACGGATCGGGCCCCTGACCATCGACCGTCGCACCCGGCAAGTACATCTGCACCAGTCGCTCATCGCCCTCGCCCCCAAGGAGTTCGACCTCCTCGCCTGCCTCGCCGAGGACCCCGGTGCCGTGTGCTCCCGTCGGCAGATCCTCGACACGGCATGGGAACCGAACTTCTTCGGACCCACAAAGACCCTCGACGTGCACATCGCCGCGCTGCGCCGCAAACTCGGTGACTCCTCCTGGATCGAGAACATCCGCGGCATCGGATCCCGCCTGGTCCCCCCGGCACACGTCGACGCCACGTCCACCGCAGCGCCGGCGCGCGGCGGAGAGCCCCGATGACACGTCGCCTTCTGCTCAGCCATCTGGGCCTCATGCTGCTCGTCCTGCTCGCGCTCGAAGTGCCCTTCGGCATCTTCTACGCCCGCAGCGAGCTGTCCCGCTTCTCCCACGCGGCACAGCAGGGGGCGACCACGCTCGCCGAGGTCTGCGAGGACAAAATGGAGCACGGGCTGACGGCCGACCTCCCCGAACTGGCCCGCGCGTACGGCCTGCGAACCGGCAGCCGCGTACTCGTCGCCGGCCACGAGGGCACCCTCCTCACCGACACCGCAGCCCGCTCCCAGGTCGGCACAAACCTGGCCGCCGAGCCCGACATCTCCACCGCACTCCGCGATCGACCCTCCCTCGGCACCCACAGGGACACAGCCGGCGAAGTCCTCTTCGTCACCGTGCCGGGTGGCTCCAACGACGCCACCGCCTGCGTGGTACGAACCGTGTACGCCCTGGGCCCGCTCAGGGCAAGGGTCCACGCCACCTGGCTGATCCTCGCCGCCGTCGGGCTCGGAGTCCTGGCCGCGGTCTCCGTGATCGGCTTCGCCCTCGCCCGCTCGGTCACCCGTCCCGTCCAGGCCCTGGAACGCGCCACGAGACAACTCGCCGAAGGCAGGATCACCGACCCACCGGCCACCGATCACGGGCCGCCGGAGCTGCGCCGGCTCGCCGCGTCGTTCACGAGAACCGCGACCCGCCTGCAGCACCTGCTGCAGGCCCAGCAGGCGTTCGCCTCCGAGGCGTCCCACCAGCTGAAGACTCCCCTCACCTCACTACGCCTGCGCCTGGAGAATTTCGAGCCGCACCTCGCCCCTTGCGCCCAGGACAGCCTCGACAAAGCACTCGGGGAGGTGGAGCGGCTCGGTCGCATGGTGCAGGGTCTGCTGGCGCTCGCCAGGCTGGAGAACTCCGCGATCAGGCCGGTGGCGGTCGATGTGAACGCCGTCGTCTCCGATCGCGCGGCCATCTGGACTGCCTTCGCCGACGAACAACACGTGGACATCGTCGTCTCCGCAGCCACAGCCGTCAGGGTGTGGGCGGTCCCGGAAGCACTGGAGCAGATCATCGACAACCTGCTCTCCAACGCGCTGCGCGTGTCCCCGCCAGGAACCGCCATCACGTTGGTGATCACCACCACCCTGAGGGAAGGCAGCCGCACACCACCCATGGTCGAACTTCATGTCATCGACCAAGGACCCGGCATGACCGAGGCCGAGAGGCACAGAGCCTTCGACCGGTTCTGGCGTGCCACCGACGCCGACCACGACGGCACCGGCCTCGGCCTGCCGGTGGTCCGGCAACTCGCCCGCGCCGGCGGCGGCGAAGTCACCCTGGAGACAGCCGCCGGCGGAGGGCTCGACGTCGTTGTGCGCCTCCAACGCGCCGAGAGCCGCACTCACCCGGAACGCCTGTCCACCTCTGCGGACATCGACTTTGTACCGGGGGCGCGGTGATTTCCCCCCGTGGTGTTCGCTCCGGCTCGGTCTCGGTACGAGCCCCGACGGCGACCGTGGACGAGGAGGGGATGCGGGCGCTGGGGGATGGGCACTGCCCCGACACAGGGGATGTGTCGGGGCAGTCCGTCGACTCGCTCGGTCAGCCGAGTGAGGTGAGAAGCGTGTTGAGCGCCTTGACCTCGGTGGCCTTGTCGAGGTTCGGGGCGCGTAGCGCCTTCAGGACCTGGTCGATTTCGCTGTCGAGGAAGTGCCACGACTTCTCGCTCTTGGGCTCGAGCGTGGGCTGGCCGTCGTCCCAGGCGGTCTCCAGGTCGGTCACTCGGGTGGTCGCGGCTCGCCGATGGCCCGAATCGGGCTTTGCCGGGGTGTCGGCTGTGATCGTGCGGAACTTCGCGATCTCACTCGGAGGGAACGGCGACGTCGCCTGCTTCGGGGTGAGGTGGGTGGTCACCGGCGCGGGGGTGTCGTCCTCGCTGGCCGCGGCCGCCTTCACCCGGCCGCAGGTCCGGGTTACGGATGGCGCGTGCCTCCGTGTGGATGGCCAGTGAGTGTCGCGCGTAGCCCGGCGTCGCTTCGGGCGACGTCATGTTCCCGCTGTCCAGGCTGGCGCGGAAGATCGCGAGCCCGCCGCGCTTGACCGTGACCGTGGCCGAGTGCGGCGGCCGACAGTCGCTGCCGAGCGCCCGGTCGAGGTCGAACCCGAACCCGAGTCGGAGTCCGAGCCCGACTCCGGCCCCGCTGCGGCCACCGCCACCGCCACCGCCCCCGCCACCGCGGTGGCGTCCAGGTCCGTGAGGAACGCGCTGGTGCGG
>NZ_JBSGDB010000229.1:0-13590 GCF_053602155.1 Streptomyces sp. NPDC004561 | reverse complement strand
GTGATCGCGGGCTTCAGCTCGTGGACGGTCCGCACGCTGTCGGCGCTGAAGCTCTGCACGACCAGCCGCCCCAGGTGCTTGCGGTCCAGCCAGCTCTCGTTGCCCAGGAGCTTCAGGGTCTGCAGCTCGATGCCCGGGTACAGCTCCGGGTTCTTGATCTCCAGGAGCAGGCTCTCGTGGTTGTGATCGAGCCGGCGCATGTACTGCTTCAGCGTCGGCACGCGCGTGCCCGCGTAGGCGGGGGAGAACCAGCTGCCGGCGTCCAGCCGGGCGATCTCGGCGGCCGTGAAGTCCTTCACCTTCCACGGCGCCCGCCCCGGGAAGACCTTCTCCACGTTCGTGGTGCGCTTCAGGCTGTCGTCGTGAATGACGACCAGCTCGCCGTCCTTGGTGCGCTGGACGTCGTTCTCGACCCAGGTGAAGCCCAGCTTCACCGCCTTGTCGATCGAGGCCAGCGTGTTCTCGGGGGCGTAGGCGGAGGCGCCCCGGTGGGCGATCACCGTGGGCCGACCGGCCTCGCCCGCCCGGGCGTCGGAAGCGGGGCTCATCAGGGCCGCCGTCGCCAGGGCCGCCGCGGCCAGGAAGGCGACTACGCGCGCGTGCATGCGTTCTCCTTGCGTCGTGTGAACACCGACAGCACCAGACTGACAGCAGAGGGTCAACGACACTCGGTGCACGATGGCCACACATCGAACGGAGATGTCCAAGCGCGCTCACCGGTGCCGCACAAGTGGGGCAAGGCCGTGATTCTTTGCCGGAAAATCGTTCGACCATACCGGTGGGGGTCATACTCTCTGCGACAACCCTGACCGTCCGAGCGGTACTGGGACGGGGCACATTTCAGGTGTTCAGGGACGCAAGAGTGCGGAAGGGCAGCCGCGAATGCAAGGCACGGTCGACGGATTCAGCTACGGGGCCGTCACCCCGTTGGTGGCCTATCTGATGGCCTGCCTCGGCGGTGCCCTCGGCCTGCGCTGCACCACCCGGTCCCTGCTGGTCAGCCACTCCTGGCGGCCGGCCTGGCTGGCCCTCGGCGCGGCCGCCATCGGCTCCGGCATCTGGACCATGCACTTCGTCGCCATGATGGGCTTCAGCATCAGGGAGACGCCCATCCACTACGACGGGCCGATCACCTACGCGAGCCTCGGGCTCGCCGTCGTCATGGTCGGCGTCGGGATCTTCATCGTCGGCTACCGGGGCGCCACCGGCGCCCCCCTCTTCACCGGCGGCACGATCACCGGTCTGGGCGTCGCCTCGATGCACTACCTCGGCATGGCCGGCATGCGCTTCCACGGACGGTTCACCTACAACACGCTCACCGTCACCGCCTCCGTCGTCATAGCGATGGGCGCCGCCACCGCCGCCCTGTGGGCCGCCGGACGCGTCCGCGGCTTCCTGTGGAGCGTGGGCGCGAGCCTCGTCATGGGGCTCGCCGTCAGCGGCATGCACTACACGGGGATGGCCGCCCTGAGCGTCCGCCTCGACCACACCGCCCACGCGGCCGGTGACGCCCCGAGCGTGTCCGCGCTCGTGCCGATGCTGATCGGCCCCCTCGTCTTCCTGCTCCTCGCGGGCGTCGTCGTGATCTTCGACCCGCAGATCGTCATGGGCCGTCCCCAGGGGACGCCCGTCGAGCACAAGCCGGGCGTCCCGGCCGCCGCCGTCGCCGCCCACGCGGACCGCCGCCCCGTGGTCCACCAGGGTCCGCAGCCCGTCGGCCGGCTCCAGAGCCAGGGCGCCCGCACCCCGCAGAACCGCTGATCGGGACCCGTTGTCAGTGCGGGGTCGTACGGTTGATGGCATGCGGCCCGTTTCCCACATCGAACGCACGGTGGCGCCCTTCGAGGTCGTCAGCCCCTACCAGCCCAGCGGTGACCAGCCGGCGGCCATCGTCGATCTGGCCAAGCGCATCGGGGCCGGTGAGAAGGACGTCGTCCTGCTGGGCGCGACCGGCACCGGCAAGTCCGCCACCACCGCGTGGATGATCGAGAAGCTCCAGCGCCCCACCCTCGTGATGGCGCCGAACAAGACCCTGGCCGCCCAGCTGGCCAACGAGTTCCGCGAGCTCCTGCCGAACAACGCGGTCGAGTACTTCGTCTCGTACTACGACTACTACCAGCCCGAGGCGTACGTCCCGCAGTCGGACACCTACATCGAGAAGGACTCCTCGATCAACGAGGAGGTGGAGCGCCTGCGACACTCGGCGACCAACTCGCTGATCACCCGCCGAGACGTCGTCGTGGTCGCCTCGGTGTCCTGCATCTACGGCCTGGGTACGCCACAGGAGTACGTGGACCGGATGGTCCCGCTGCGGATCGGCGACGAGATCGACCGGGACGAGCTGCTGCGCCGCTTCGTCGACATCCAGTACACGCGCAACGACATGGCCTTCACCCGCGGCACCTTCCGCGTCCGCGGCGACACCATCGAGATCTTCCCGGTCTACGAGGAGCTGGCCGTCCGCATCGAGATGTTCGGCGACGAGATCGAGGCGCTGTCCACGCTCCACCCGGTCACCGGCGAGATCATCAGCGACGACCAGCAGCTCTACATCTTCCCCGCCTCCCACTACGTCGCGGGCCCCGAGCGCATGGAGCGGGCCGTCAACGACATAGAGAAGGAGCTGGGGGAGCGCCTGTCCGACCTGGAGAAGCAGGGCAAGCTCCTGGAGGCCCAGCGCCTGCGGATGCGTACCACCTACGACATCGAGATGCTCCGCCAGATCGGCACCTGCTCCGGCGTCGAGAACTACTCGATGCACTTCGACGGCCGCTCGCCCGGCTCCCCGCCCAACACCCTGCTGGACTACTTCCCGGACGACTTCCTGCTCGTCATCGACGAGTCGCACGTCACCGTCCCGCAGATCGGCGCCATGTACGAGGGCGACGCCTCCCGCAAGCGCACCCTGGTGGACCACGGCTTCCGCCTGCCCTCCGCCCTGGACAACCGTCCCCTGAAGTGGGAGGAGTTCCAGGAGCGCATCGGGCAGACCGTCTATCTGTCGGCCACCCCGGGCACCTACGAGCTGTCGCGCTCCGACGGTGTCGTGGAGCAGATCATCCGCCCGACCGGCCTGGTCGACCCGGAGGTCGTGGTCAAGCCCACCGAGGGCCAGATCGACGACCTGGTGCACGAGATCCGCAAGCGCACCGAGAAGGACGAGCGCGTCCTGGTCACCACCCTGACCAAGAAGATGGCCGAGGACCTCACCGACTACTTCCTGGAACTCGGCATCCAGGTGCGCTACCTGCACAGCGACGTCGACACCCTGCGCCGTGTCGAGCTGCTGCGCGAGCTGCGCTCCGGTGAGTACGACGTCCTGGTCGGCATCAACCTGCTCCGCGAGGGCCTCGACCTGCCCGAGGTGTCCCTGGTGGCGATCCTGGACGCCGACAAGGAGGGCTTCCTGCGCTCCGGCACCTCGCTGATCCAGACCATCGGCCGCGCGGCGCGCAACGTCTCCGGCCAGGTCCACATGTACGCCGACAAGATCACCCCTGCGATGGAGAAGGCCATCGAGGAGACCAACCGCCGCCGGGAGAAGCAGGTCGCCTACAACAAGGCCAACGGCATCGACCCGCAGCCGCTGCGCAAGAAGATCAACGACATCGTCGCGCAGATCGCGCGCGAGGAGGTCGACACCGAGCAGCTCCTCGGCTCCGGATACCGCAACCTGAAGGACGGCAAGGGCGCCAAGGCACCCGTACCGTCCCTCGGCGAAAAGACCGCCAAGGGCGCGAAGGCCGGCAAGGCGGCCAAGTCCGCGAAGGGCAAGGGCGAGGCCACGGTGCCCACGGACCGCCCGGCGGCCGAACTGGCCGACCAGATCGAGCAGATGACCGAGCGCATGCGCGCCGCCGCCGCGGAGCTGCAGTTCGAGATCGCGGCCCGGCTGCGCGACGAGGTCTCCGAGATGAAGAAGGAACTGCGCCAGATGCGGGAGGCGGGCCTCGCCTGACCCTGCGACACCCCGCCGGACCTCGGCTTATGCGCCAAGTGTTGCAACACCGACACAAAGCGCGGGCCGGGGTTCGGCGTCGTCGGTGCCCGTGCGTAGGGTTCTGGACAGCCGTGCGGTGCGCGGCAACAGGGGAACATCGAGAGGGGATTCAGCCGTGTCCGTCAACTTGACCAAGGGTCAGGCCATCAGCCTGGAGAAGAAGGACGGGGCCACCCTCACCGCGGTCCGCATGGGGCTCGGCTGGCAGGCGGCGAAGCGGCGCGGTCTGTTCGGCTCGCGCACCAGGGAGATCGACCTGGACGCGTCCGCGGTGCTCTTCGCCGAGAAGCAGCCGGTCGACGTGGTCTTCTTCCGCCACCTGGTGAGCGACGACGGTTCCGTCCGCCACACCGGCGACAACCTCGTCGGCGGCGCCGGTCAGGGCGGTGACGACGAGGCGATCCTCGTGGACCTCCAGCGTGTCCCGGTCCACATCGACCAGATCGTCTTCACCGTGAACTCCTTCACGGGCCAGACCTTCGAGGAGGTGCAGAACGCCTTCTGCCGCCTCGTGGACGAGACCAACGGCCAGGAACTCGCCCGCTACACGCTGGCCGGTGGCGGCGAGTACACCGCGCAGATCATGGCCAAGGTGCACCGGGCGGGCTCGGGCTGGACGATGACCGCCCTGGGCACCCCCGCCAACGGCCGCACCTTCCAGGACCTGATGCCGGCGATCCTGCCGCATCTGTAGGACCGGACCGCCCGCCCACGCGGCGGGGCGAGCACGACAACACGACACAGGGGGGCGACGGCGATGACGGCCGAACTGGTGCGGGGGCAGAACCACCCGCTGTCCCAGGTCCGGCTGGAGATCCGGATCTCGGCCGGAGTGCCGGTCCTGGCCGGAGCCACGCTCGGCGACGAGAACGGCAACGTGCACGGCTCCCAGTGGGTCGCTCACCCCGGCGCCCCCGCACTGCCCGGCGTCGAGGTCTCCCGCCAGGCCGCAGCCCAGCACCGTCTGGCCGTCGACCTGTCCGCCCTGCCCGAGACCGTGCACCGCGTCGACGTGTTCCTCGCCCTGCCCACCGGGACCGCGGGCCCCCTCCGGTTCGGTGCCGTCGCCGCCCCGCACACCACGGTCAACGGCCCGGACGGCGCCGAACTCGTCTGCTACACCCTCACCGGACTGGACGCCGAGGCGGCCGTGCTCGCCCTGGAGCTGTACCGCAGACAGGGCGCCTGGAAGGTCCGGGCGCTGGGCCAGGGGTACGCCGGCGGTCTTCCGGCCCTCCTCGCCGACCAGGGGCTGCGCGAGGCCGAGGAGCTGGCGGCCACGGTCCAGGAGGCGACGGCGCACAACCTGGCGCGCGCCGTACCGGCACCGTCCCCCGTGCCCCCGCCCGAACCGGCGGTCATCCCCACCACGCCGGGGCCGGCGCCCTCGTACGACGCGGAACCCACGCTCGGCCGAGGCCAAAGCCCCTACGCCACACAGGCCCCGGGCACCGAGCCCCAGGGCCCCGCCGGCCCGGTCGACTACACACACCCCGATCGCCCTCGGCACACCACCCCGCCACCGCCGCCGCCCACAGCACCGGCCGCAGACGATCAGCCCGCGCCGCCGGTCGCGGGCGATGCCGTGGGCTGGTCCATGGAGGAGCGGCTGTACAACCAGGTCTGGGGCATGTTCGAGGACCTGGCAAGGACCACGGCCGCCTACCGCAGCGCCGTGGACTTCGCCGACTCCCGTCTGGAGAAGGAACTCGACCAGGCCCTCATCGACCCGCGCGGCCGGCTCGGCGCGGCGGGCGACGCCGCGCGCGAGGCCGCCCACGCACGCCGGGAGCAGCTGGTCGACCAGGCGCGCGCCGTCCTCGACCGTGACCTCGCGCAGCTCACCGCCGAGTCCGAGGTGGTCGAACCCGCGCTGCCGCCCGCGTACGCCCGCTGGGACAACCCGGTCTGGCACGGCTATCGCGTGCCCGCCGAGCCGCCGATGGCCTTGCGGCTCGGCGATCTGCACCTCCCCGAGAGCGTGCCGCTGCGCATCCCGATGCTGGTCAGGCTGCCGCTGGAGCGGGGACTGTGGATCGACAGCGGTCCGGAGGCCGGGCTCGACGGCCCCTTCCCGGACTCCGCCGAGCTGCGGCATCTGGCCATGGAGGCCGCGGTGGCGCTCGCGGCACGACTGTCGGCCGTGCACCCGGTGGGGGAGTTCGCCGTGCAGGTCATCGACCCGGCCGGGGCCGGAGCCCGCGCGCTCCTGCCGCTGACGCGGGCCGGAGTGCTCGGGACGCCGCCCGCGGCCGGCGCGGTGGGCGTGACGGATGTGCTGGAGAGGCTCACCCGGCGGGTCGATCTGCTGCACATGGCGGTGAGCGGTGGTGCGGCCGAGTCGCTGCCGGCCGATGTGGACATCGCGCAGCAGCTGCTGATCGTCAACGACTTCCCGCACGGTTTCGACGACCGGGCGGTGACCCGGCTGCGCTACCTGGCGGACGAGGGCCCGGCCGTCGGCGTCCACCTCCTGATGGTCGCCGACCGCGCGGACGCCGCCGCCTACGGCCCCTTGCTGGACCCGCTGTGGCGTTCGCTGATGCGACTCACCCCGGTCCCCGACGATCATCTCGTCGACCCCTGGGTGGGGCACGCCTGGACCTACGAGCCCGCGCTCGCACCGTCCGGCAGCCGGATCCTGGAGCGGGTGCTCACCGAGGTGGCCACAGCCAGGGCCAAGCACAGGTAAAGGGCAGCCGACCTGCACGCTTGGTCTTTATTTTACCTTTCTCTTTACCTTTCCTTGGTGATCGGGTACTCTTTTTCGTGCGGAGGGGAGTACTCCCTGACTGCGGCGCACCCGTCAGTACGGGCCGGTTCTGGCCCCGGGGCGTCGGCCCCGCGCGGGTGGAAGAGACCTCCGGCAGTGACAACGCTGAACGTGTTTGCCGTTACGAAATGCCGGAGGTGCAGTGGAAGTCTCCGTGACCCTGTGGGTCCTGACCATCGTGGGCCTGGCGGCCCTGATCGCCGTCGACTTCTTCATCGGGCGCAAGCCCCATGAGGTGTCGGTCAAGGAAGCCGGTGTCTGGACCGTCGTCTGGATCGCCCTGGCCGGCCTCTTCGGCCTCGGGCTGTTCGTCCACGGCGGCGGGCAGCCGGCCGGCGAGTTCTTCGCGGGCTTCATCACCGAGAAGTCGCTGAGCGTCGACAACCTCTTCGTCTTCGTCCTGATCATGGGGAAGTTCGCGGTCCCCGCCCAGTACCAGCAGCGCGTCCTGCTCGTCGGCGTCCTCATAGCCCTGGCCCTGCGGGCCGTCTTCATCGCCGCCGGAGCCGCCATCATCGCGAGCTTCTCCTGGGTGTTCCTCCTCTTCGGCGCCTTCCTGATCTGGACTGCCTGGAAGCTCCTCCAGGAGGCCCGGGCCGACGCGGAGGACGAGGAGTTCGAGGAGAGCAGACTGCTGAAGGCCGCGGAGCGCAGGTTCGGCGTGGCCGACCGGTACCACGGCACCAAGCTGTGGATCCGGCAGAACGGCAAGCGGGTCATGACCCCGATGCTGGTCGTGATGCTCGCCATCGGCACCACGGACGTACTGTTCGCCCTGGACTCGATACCCGCGATCTTCGGCCTGACCCAGGATCCGTACATAGTCTTCACCGCCAACGCCTTCGCGCTGATGGGTCTGCGTCAGCTGTACTTCCTCATCGGCGGCCTGCTGAAGAAGCTGGTCCACCTGTCGTACGGCCTGTCGGTCATCCTCGGCTTCATCGGCGTGAAGCTGGTCCTGCACGCGCTGCACGAAGCCGGTGTCCAAGTCCCCGAGATCAGCATCCCGGTCTCGCTCGGCGTGATCTGCGCGGTCCTGGCCGTCACCACGATCACCAGCCTCCTGGCCTCCAGGAAGCAGGCGGCCGCCGAGGCGGCGCAGGCCGAGGGTGAAAGCACGCGGAAGACCACCGTCGGCGCTTGACCGCGCCGCAGACAGGACCGCTCCTCCGCGCGTCGGACCACTCCTCCGTACGTCCTCCGGACGCAGGAACACACCTCTTGGAACAAGCGGGGCCCGGTAGCGCCGGTGCCGGGCCCCGTCAGGAAGGGACGAAAATATCCGGAAAGAACAGAATGCGAATCCTGTAGCTCTCTGCGAGCATCGCGGCATGATCACTAGGCTGCGGTCGCTCGCCCGGCAGTGGACGATTCTCGTGCCGGTGCTCGCGGTCGTCCTCCTGGTCTTCACCTGGGGCCGTGGTCTGCCCGGCGCGGTCGTCGCCCTGGTGACCCTCGTCCTCGCCGGGTCCGTCCTGGCGGCAGTGCACCACGCCGAGGTCGTCGCCCACCGGGTCGGCGAGCCCTTCGGCTCCCTGGTGCTCGCCATCGCCGTCACGATCATCGAGGTGGCCCTGATCGTCACCCTCATGGCCGACGGCGGTGCCAAGAGTTCCACCCTGGCCAGGGACACCGTCTTCGCCGCCGTGATGATCACCTGCAACGGCGTCGTCGGCCTCAGCCTGCTCGTCGCCTCCCTACGGCACGGCATCGCGGTCTTCAACGCGGAGGGCACCGGCGCCGCCCTGGCGACGGTGGCGACACTGGCCACGCTCAGCCTGGTGCTGCCCACCTTCACCACCAGCAAGCCCGGGCCCGAGTTCTCCAGCATCCAGCTGATGTTCGCCGCCCTGTCCTCACTGATCCTGTATGGCCTGTTCGTGGCCACGCAGACGGTGCGCCACAGGGACTACTTCCTGCCCATCACCCGGCAGGGCGTGGTCATCACCGGCGACGACCACGCGACGCCCCCGTCCGTGCGCACGGCCCGGATCAGCCTCGGCCTGCTCGGCCTGGCGCTGATCGGTGTGGTCGGCCTGGCCAAGGGCGTGTCGCCCACCATCGAGTCCGGGGTGGCGGCTGCGGGTCTGAACCAGGCCGTCGTCGGCGTGATCATCGCGCTGCTCGTGCTGCTTCCGGAGACGATCGCCGCGCTGCGCTCGGCGCGCCGGGACCGGGTGCAGACCAGCCTCAACCTCGCGCTCGGCTCGGCGATGGCCAGCATCGGCCTGACCATCCCGGCCGTGGCGCTGGCCTCCGTCTGGCTGTCCGGCCCGCTCGTCCTCGGCCTCGGCGCGACCCACATGCTGCTGCTCGCGCTGACGGTCGTGGTCAGCTCCCTGACGGTGGTGCCGGGACGGGCCACGCCCCTCCAGGGCGGTGTCCACCTGGTGGTGTTCGCGGCCTATCTGGAACTGGCGATCAACCCGTAGTCCGTCGGCGGTCATCCCGTGGCGGGCTCCGCCACCGGCACGGGGACCGGCCGCGTCTCCGGCAGCAGCGCGAAGCACCCGAGGCTCAGCAGCGCGACGCCCGTCAGATACAGGCCGACGCCCCAGGCGACGCGCCCGCTCCCTTGGGCGAGCGCCGTCGCCACGATCGGGGTGAGTGCGCCGCCGAGGACCCCGCCGAGGTTGTAGCCGACGGCGGCGCCGGTGCAGCGCACCCGCGCCTCGTAGAGCTCCGGCAGATAGGCGGCGATCACCGCGAACATGGTGATGAAGGCGATCAGCGCGCCCAGGATGCCGAGGAACATCATCAGCGGCTCGCCGGTCGCCAGCAGCGCGACCATCGGCAGCATCCACAGGGCGCAGGCCGTACAGCCCGCCAGACACATCGTCCGGCGCCCGAAGCGGTCGCCGAGCAGCGCCATGAGGGGCGTCAACGAGCCCTTCACCACCACGGCCGCCATGACGCAGGTCAGCATTACCGTGCGGCTCACCCCGAGTCGTTCCGTCGCGTACGCCAGCGACCAGGTCGTCACCGCGTAGAACACCGCGTACCCGGCCGCCAGCGCCCCGGCGGTCAGCAGCACCAGCCGCCCGTGGTGCCGTACGACCTCGACGAGCGGCACGCGCGCGTGGTCGTCGATCTCCAGGAACCGGGGGCTCTCGGGGAGCGACGAGCGCAGCCACAGCCCGGTCAGCGCGAGGGCGCCCGCCGCCCAGAACGGCACCCGCCATCCCCACCGCGCGAACTCCGCGTCGGACAGCGCCACCGACAGCACGAGCATCACCCCGTTGGCGAGCAGGAAGCCGATGGCGGGCCCCACTTGAGGGAAGCACGACCACAGGGCACGCCGTTCGGAGGGCGCGTGCTCGGCGGTCAGCAGCACGGCCCCGCCCCACTCGCCGCCGAGCCCGAGCCCCTGCAGAAAGCGCAGCACGAGGAGCAGCACGGGAGCCGCCACACCGATCGTCCCGTACGACGGCACACAGCCCACCGCGACCGTCGAGGCGCCGGTGAGCAGCAGCGAGACGACGAGCACCGGCCGCCGGCCGCGCCGGTCGCCGAGGTGCCCGAACAGCGCCGAGCCCAGCGGCCGGGCGATGAAGCCAACCCCGAACGTCGCGAACGCCGCCAGCGTTCCCGCGACCGAAGAGACCGTCGGGAAGAACAGCGGCCCCAGAACCAGCGCCGCGGCGGTGCCGTAGACGAAGAAGTCGTAGAACTCGATCGCGGTTCCGGCGAGGGAGGCGGTCGCGAGCCGCAGCATGGACGGGGTGCTCACAGACGGTGCATCGCGCATGTCAGGTCAACTACCCACAGTGATCGCCGGTTACGGGGGCGCGCGGAGGTGATCAACGGGTACGGAGCGCGCGCCCCGGTGACCTGTGCGTACGGCCGGCCGTGGGCGCCGGCGGCCGTGATACACCGGGTGGGAGCAGCGGTCGAAGACGCACCGCCCCGAACGGACCGGAGGAACCGTGCCCCGCACCCTGGCCAACGCCCCGATCATGATCCTCAACGGGCCCAACCTGAACCTGCTCGGCCAGCGCCAGCCCGAGATCTACGGCAAGGACACGCTGGCCGACGTGGAGGCGCTGTGCGTCAAGGCGGCGGCCGCGCACGGCGGCACGGTGGACTTCCGGCAGTCCAACCACGAGGGCGAACTGGTCGACTGGATCCACGAGGCGCGCCTGAACCACTGCGGGATCGTCATCAACCCCGCCGCCTACTCGCACACCTCGGTCGCGATCCTGGACGCGCTCAACACCTGTGACGGCATGCCCGTGCTGGAGGTGCACATCTCCAACGTCCACCAGCGCGAGTCGTTCCGGCACCGCTCGTACGTCTCGCTGCGCGCCGACGGCGTGATCGCCGGATGCGGGGTGCAGGGCTACGTGTTCGGCGTGGAGCGTGTCGCCGCCCTGGTGGACGCGGCACAGGCCGAGGCGTAGCCCCGCCGGCCACAGGCGGCCCGATTCCACGATCCGCCGCAGGAAGCGCCGGGGGCGTTCCTGCTGCGGATCGCCGAAGACCTGCCCGGCGGTGCCGCGTTCCAGGACGACCTCGCCGTCCTGGAACAGACCTCGTCGGCGACGTCCCGCGCGAAACCCATCTCGTGCGTCGCCAGCACCAGGGTCATGCCCTCGTCCTTCAGCCCCCGGACCATCTCCAGCACCCCGCCGACGAGTTCGGGGTCGAGGGCGGCCGTGATCTCGTCCAGCAGCAACAGCCGGGGCCGCACGGCGAGGGCCCGTACGATCGCCACCCGCTGCTGCTGGCCGCCGCTGAGCCGGTCCGGGTAGGCGTCCGCCCTGCCGCCCAGCCCGACTTGGTGGCCGGCCCGCCCTTGGCGCAGCTCGCGCCGGCCGAACCGGACGCGGTGGCCGACGCCTTCTCCCCGGGCTGCGGCGCACAGCCGACAGCAGTGGCGAGCAGGGCGATGGTGGCGGCCGCTACCGCACTGCGCTGAGGGCGGTGTGCATGGCGGGAGAGTGGCAGCGAACCTCGTGTGTGTCGAGGTCACCACGGTGTTTGTCCGCATGCTGGGAACGGGTGTTGCGCCCGTGTGAACGCGGAGCGAAACAGCCCACGCGCGCGTGCCCGAGCCTGGGCCGCCGGCCGAGGGCGGGGTGAAGACCGGCGGCCCATACCCCTCAGGAGCCGTCATCCTGTGCGGGGCTGCCACCAGTTGACTCCGTATGACCGGCCAGGGGGAGCGCGCGCACGACACGGGCGTGTGCGAAGCGTTCACACGGGGCGCGCGGGACGAGATGCGCGCCGGGCGCAGACGACGCGAGAACCCTGCCGACAACAAAAGGCGCTGATAAGAAAGCGCGCCGACATCGAAAAGGCGCCAACAACAAAAGGCAAGGAGGAAAACCACTCCTTGCCACTCTCAACTTATAGCGCACTGGGGGGCTTGCGGCAAGGGCCCGGTGATGCCGCAAAATCGCAGGCCGAAGCCAGAATCCGCGAAATCGGGAGACTCGCCAAGTGCCTGTGTTGTTGTCATTCTTCGAGCCCGCTCGCTCGCCTGGGCGCGGGTGGGCGCGCCATCGACCACACGGCCGCGGCATCGGATCGGAGCCGCTGACATGAGCCCTCTGACCGCCGGCGCGTTCGACCTTCCCGACCGTCTCTCCGTCAAGGCCGACCCCGAGCTGATCGCCGGGGACGAGAAGCACTTCGCGGCCATCGCGGAGGCCCTCGAACAGGCGATCGCCGAACTGTCCGACCGCCTCGACGCCGAGCTCAGGGCGCCCGGCGGCGTCGGCCGCCAGGCGATGGACCGGGATGCGGAGGTCCACCGGCTGACCGGCTGGCTGCGCGCCCTGCGCCGCTTCGGCCTGGACCTGTGCCTCGGACGCGTCGTCGGCGCGGACGAATCCGAGCCCTTGTACGTCGGACGGCTGGGCCTCACCGACAGCGCGGGGCGACGGCTGCTGGTCGACTGGCGCTCTCCCGCGGCCGAGCCGTTCTTCGCGGCGACCCACGCCGACCCGATGGGGCTGGCGAGCCGCCGCAGGTACCGCTGGACCGGCGGCCGGATCAGCGACTACTGGGACGAGGTGTTCACCGCGGACGGGCTCGAGCGGCACGCCGCGCTCGACGACCAGTCCGCCTTCATCGCCAGTCTGGGCGGCAGCCGGTCGGCCCGGATGCGGGACGTGCTCGCCACCATCCAGGCCGACCAGGACGCCGTCATCCGGGCCGGATCCCGGGGTGCCCTCGTCGTCGACGGCGGTCCCGGCACCGGGAAGACCGTCGTCGCCCTGCACCGCTCCGCCTACCTCCTCTACTCCGACCCCCGGCTCGGTCACCGCCGCGGCGGCGTGCTGTTCGTCGGTCCTCACCAGCCCTACCTGGCCTATGTCGCCGACGTCCTGCCCAGCCTCGGGGAGGAGGGCGTGCGGACCTGCACCCTGCGGGACCTCGTCGCCGAGGGAGCCGCGGCGGCGGACGAGTCCGACCCGGAGGTCGCCCACCTGAAGTCGTCCGCGCACATGGTGAAGGCGATCGAGACGGCCGTCAGGTTCTACGAAGAACCGCCCACCGAGGGGATGACGGTCACGACCCCCTGGGCCGACGTCCGGCTGAGCGCCGACGACTGGGCCGAGGCGTTCCGGGCGCCAGGGCCGGGCACGCCGCACAACGAGGCCCGTGACCTGATCTGGGAGGAACTGGTCGCGATCCTGCTGGACAAGCACGACGACGACATCCCGCCCGACCTGTTCCGCCGGGCCCTGCTGCACGACGAGGAGCTGGTCGGCACCCTCGACCACGCGTGGCCGCTGCTCGAAGCGGCCGACCTGGTCGGCGACCTCTGGTCGGTTCCCGCCTACCTGCGGATGTGCGCTCCCTGGCTCGG
>NZ_JBSGDB010000228.1:0-13615 GCF_053602155.1 Streptomyces sp. NPDC004561 | reverse complement strand
GGACATCCCCGGCGCGGCGGACGCCGCACCGGCACGCGCGCGCGTGGCCGCCCCGCTCGGCCCGCACCCGCTCCTCGCGGAGACCCTGTACGACCGCTTGGTCGAGGCCGGCTGGCCCCCGGCCCCGGACCCCGCCACCCGCCGCGCCGGCGCCGTCGTCCTGGCCGCGGCCGGCTCCCGCGACCCCGACTCCGCCGCCGACACCCGCCGCACGGCCCGCCTCCTCGCCGACCGCCTGGGCGTCCCGGTCGTCCCCGCGTACGCCTCGGCGGCGAGCCCGGCCGTCCCGGCGGCGCTGCGCGCCCTGGCGGCCCGCGGCCGGCACCGGGTGGCCGTCGCCTCGTACTTCACCGCGCCGGGCCGGTTCGCCACGCAGTGCGCGCGGCAGGCGCCCTGGATCGCCGCCGCCCCGCTGGGCGCCCACCCGGCGATGGCCCGACTGATCCTGCTCCGCTACGACCAGGCACGGGCGATGACGGGGACGGAGCTGGCCTCGGCCTAGAGGCGCCGGGGGAGAAGGAAAGCGGCGCGGCCGGCCAGACCGCTCCCGCTCGCCGAACGGCAGAACCCGGCGGACGACAAGGCGCCCGGCACCCCTTTGTCACCGTCGGCGCTTACTGTCGAATCATGGAAGGCACCCGCAGCGAGACCCTCACCGGCTACGACCCGTCGTCAGCGGCCCGTTGGGCCCCCGAACCCGACAAGCGCCCCGGCCGCACCGCCTTCCAGCGCGACCGCGCCCGCATCCTGCACTCGGCCGCCCTGCGCCGCCTCGCCGGCAAGACCCAGGTCGTCACGCCCGGCCAGCGCAGCGCCCGCGCCTGGGACGCCAGCCCCAGGACCCGGCTCACCCACTCCCTGGAGTGCGCCCAGGTCGGCCGCGAGCTGGGCGCGGCCCTCGGCTGCGACCCGGACCTCGTGGAAGCCGCCTGTCTCTCCCACGACCTCGGTCACCCGCCCTTCGGCCACAACGGCGAACGGGCCCTGAACGAGTTCGCCGACGACTGCGGCGGCTTCGAGGGCAACGCCCAGTCCCTGCGCCTCCTCACCCGCATCGAACCCAAACGTTTCACGCCCGAGGGCTCCGTCGGCCTCAACCTCACCCGCGCCACCCTCGACGCCGCCACCAAGTACCCCTGGCCGCGCGGCGCCCACCCCACCGACCCGGCGTCCCCGAAGTTCGGCGTGTACGAGGACGACCGGCCGGTGTTCGACTGGGTCCGCGAGGACGCCCCCGGCACCCGCACCTGCTTCGAGGCGCAGGTCATGGACTGGGCGGACGACGTGGCCTACTCGGTGCACGACGTCGAGGACGGCCTGCACGCCGGCCACATCGACCCCAACTGCCTGCACGCCGAGCCCGAGCGGCAGGCGGTGTTCGAGGTCGCCGTCGGCCGGTACGTGCCCGCGGACACCGACCCGGCGGAGCTGGCGGCCGCCCTCGACCGCCTCCAGGACGAGGAGTGGTGGCCGCACGGCTACGACGGCACGGCGGTCACCCAGGCCCGCCTGAAGGACGCCACCAGCCAGCTCATCGGCCGGTTCTGCCTGGCCGCCGAGGGCGCCACGCGCGCCGCGCACGGCAGCGGCCGGCTCACCCGCTACGGCGCCGCGCTCGTCGTGCCCCGCGCGACCCGGATGGAGTGCGCGGTGCTCAAGGCGGTCGCCGACCGGTACGTGATGCAGCGCGCCGAGCAGGAGCGGCTGCGCGCCGACCAGCGGGTGATCGTGGCGGAGCTGGCGGAGGCGCTCACCGCCCGCGCGCCGGACGGTCTCGACCCGCAGTTTCGGGCGCTGTTCGACGGGGCAGACGACGACCACGCGCGCAAGCGGGTGATCGTCGACCAGATCGCCTCCCTCACCGACGCCTCAGCGCTCTCGCTGCACGCGAGACTGACGGGGCATATGTGAGGGGAAAGTGACCCCGGGTGGCCTGATCGGGTCACTCCCTCTTCCCGCAGCACGCCACGTGCGGGAGGCTCGCATGTGGCGGCACCCTTACGAGGAGGCATCAAGTGGTCGACGCGGATCAGACGTTTGTCATCGTCGGAGGTGGCCTCGCCGGAGCGAAGGCGGCCGAGACGCTCCGCGCGGAGGGCTTCACCGGCCGGGTGATACTGATCTGCGACGAACGCGACCACCCCTACGAGCGCCCGCCGCTGTCCAAGGGCTACCTGCTCGGCAAGGAGGAGCGCGACAGCGTCTTCGTGCACGAGCCCGCGTGGTACGCGCAGAACGACATCGAGCTGCACCTCGGCCAGACCGTCGACCGCATCGACCGCACGGCGAAGACGGTCCGCTTCGGCGACGACGGCACCCTCGTCCGCTACGACAAGCTGCTCCTCGTCACCGGCGCCGAACCCCGCCGCCTCGACATCCCCGGCACCGACCTGGCCGGCGTCCACCATCTGCGCCGGCTCGCGCACGCCGAGCGGCTCAGGAACGTGCTGACCTCGCTGGGCCGGGACAACGGGCACCTCGTGATCGCCGGCGCCGGCTGGATCGGCCTGGAGGTCGCGGCGGCGGCCCGCGAGTACGGCGCCGAGGTGACGGTGATCGAGCCCTCGCCGACCCCGCTGCACGGCGTTCTCGGCCCCGAGCTGGGCAACGTCTTCGCGCAGCTGCACCGCGAGCACGGCGTCCGCTTCCACTTCGGGCGGCGGCTCACCGAGATCGTCGGCCAGGACGGCATGGTCCTCGCGGCCCGCACCGACGACGGCGAGGAGCACCCGGCGCACGACGTCCTCGCGGCGATCGGCGCGGCACCGCGCACCGGCCTGGCCGAGGCGGCGGGCCTGGAGCTGGCCGACCGGGCGCACGGCGGGGGCATCGTGGTGGACGAGCGGCTGCGCACCTCCGACCCGGACATCTACGCGGCCGGTGACGTGGCCTCCTTCCCGCTGGCCCTGTTCGGCGGCCGGCTGCGGGTGGAGCACTGGGCGAACGCGCTCAACGGCGGCCCGGTCGCCGCCCGCGCCATGCTCGGCCAGGACGTCGTCTACGACCGCGTGCCCTACTTCTTCACCGACCAGTACGACCTGGGCATGGAGTACAGCGGATGGGCGCCGCCGGGGTCGTACGACGAGGTGGTGATCCGGGGCGACGCCGGCAAGCGGGAGTTCATCGCGTTCTGGGTGAAGGAGGGACGCGTGCTGGCCGGGATGAACGTGAACGTGTGGGATGTCACAGACCCCATCCAGCAGCTCATCCGTTCCCGGGCCCAGGTGAACGTCGAGGCGCTCTCCGACCCCCACGTACCGCTGGACAGCCTCACCTCCTGACGTCCGAGGGCACCGGAACTGTCACAGCGCCCCCGTAGAATTCACCCGTGGCAGGACGGATCAACGACGAGGACGTGAAGGCGGTACGGGACGCGGTCCCGATCGACGCCGTGGTCTCCGAGTACCTCCAGCTGCGCAACGCGGGCGGCGGCAACCTCAAGGGCCTGTGCCCGTTCCACGACGAGAAGTCGCCGTCCTTCCAGGTCAGCCCGAGCAAGGGACTCTTCCACTGCTTCGGCTGCCAGGAGGGCGGCGACACCATCACCTTCGTGATGAAGGTGGACCACCTCTCCTTCTCGGAGGCGGTCGAGCGGCTCGCCGCCCAGGCCGGCATCACCCTGCGCTACGAGGAGGGCGGGTACAACCCGGCCCACCAGCGCGGCGAGCGCATCCGCCTGGTCGAGGCGCACAAGATCGCCGCCCAGTGGTACGCCGAGCAGCTCGCCACCGGTCCCGAGGCCGAGACCGGCCGGGTCTTCCTCGCCGAGCGCGGCTTCGACCAGGCCGCCGCCGTCCACTTCGGCGTCGGCTACAGCCCCCAGGGCTGGGACCACCTCACCCGCTACCTGCGCGGCAAGGGCTTCACCGACAAGGAGCTGATCCTCTCCGGCCTCTCCCAGGAGGGCCGCCGGGGACCCATCGACCGGTTCCGGGGCCGTCTGATGTGGCCCATCCGGGACATCGGCGGCGAGGTCGTCGGCTTCGGCGCCCGCAAGCTGTACGAGGCGGACAACGGCCCGAAGTACCTGAACACCCCCGACACCGCGATCTACCGGAAGAGCCAGGTGCTCTACGGCATCGACCTGGCGAAGAAGGACATCGCCAAGGCCAGCCGCGCGGTCGTCGTCGAGGGCTACACCGACGTCATGGCCTGCCACCTGGCCGGAGTGACCACGGCCATCGCGACCTGCGGCACGGCCTTCGGCGGCGAGCACATCAAGATCCTGCGCCGGCTGCTGATGGACAACGGCTCGGCCCGCGTGATCTTCACCTTCGACGGCGACGCGGCCGGGCAGAAGGCCGCCCTGCGCGCCTTCGAGGACGACCAGAAGTTCGCCGCCGAGACCTACATCGCGATCGCGCCCGACGGCATGGACCCGTGCGAGCTGCGCCTGGCCAAGGGCGACGAGGCCGTCGCCGACCTGGTCGAACCGCGCACCCCGCTGTTCGAGTTCGCGCTCCGGCAGATCCTCTCCCGCTACGACCTGGACACCCCGGCCGGCCGCGCCGCCGCCCTGGACGAGGCCGCCCCGATCGTCGCCCGCATCAAGAACACCGGCGCGCAGCACGAGGTCGCCGTCGAACTGGCCGGCATGCTCGGCATCCTCGACACCCAGTTCGTCGTCCGGCGCGTGGCCCAGCTGGCCCGCTGGGCCCGGGACCGCGGCGGCAAGGGCCCGCAGCAGGGCCCGTCCCACCCGGCCGGCCAGCAGTGGGCCGCCGCCCCGCGCCCCGCGAACCCGGGCCCGGCCCTGACCCTGCGCAACCCCGTCTACGCGGCCGAACGCGAACTGCTCAAGCTCGCCCTGCAACGGCCCGAGCTGGTCTCCCCGGCCTTCGACGCCTACGGCGTGGACGAGTTCACCGCCCCGCCGTACGCGGCCGTACGGCAGGCGATCGCCGAGGCGGGCGGCGCCGAGTACGGCCTGCCCGACCCGCAGGAGTACCTGGTCCGGGTCCGCGAGGCCGCGCCCGACGACACCGTCCGGGCGATGGTCACCGAGCTGGCCGTCGAGCCGATCCTGCGCCGTACGGTGGACGAGACCTACGCCGGCACGGTCCTGGTGCAGATCCGCCGCCGCGCCGTGGAGCGCCGCATCCGGGACATCCAGTCCCAGATGACCCGTCTGTCCACCGGCGGCGACCCCGCCCGGCTGGCCGCCGTGCAGAACGAGCTGTGGGTCCTCCAGCAGTACGACCAGACTCTGCGCGGCCGGGGCGCCGAGGCGCTCTAGCCGCCCTCCGGCGGAGACAGCGCCGTCACCGCCCGCAGGAGCCGGCCGACGAACGTTCCTCCAGCCACCCGTCGTCCACCGACTCGTCGCTGTCGTGCAGCACGAACTCCCGTTCCACGGAGAGCACTTCGGCCCCCTCCAGCTCGGTCAGCAGGCGGGTCAGCGCCCGCTGCGCGGACGCGCCGGTCACCTCCCGGCAGCGCTGTGTCACGAACCGCTCGTGCCGCCCGCCCCCGCTCACCCGCCGAGCGTTCCACGACAGGTGCGCGCCGTGCGGCACGACCCGCGCGGCCAGCGCGCCGAGGTCGGCGTCCGCGTCCAGCAGCAGCTTCACGTGGTGCTCGAAGTACCGCCCGCCGCCGCAGGGCCCGTCCGGCACCTCCGGCGCCCACGGCGCCGACTCGGTCTTCACCCGCACCGGTACGAAGCCGGCCGCGCGCAGCGCCGCCACGGTCCCGGCCGCCCGCGCCGACTGCTCCTCGTACGAGGCCGAACCGGCGAGCGTGAGCATCGGCTGGTCCCGCATCCGGCCGCGGGCCAGCACGATGTGCGTGAGCTTCAGACCCGCCGCACCGGCCCAGCCGCGCAGCCGCTCCGCCTCACCGGGACCGGCACAGCGGACAGTGACATGGGTCTCGTACAGAAGTCCGGACACCCGGGGATCCTCCCAGATCAGAGGGGGACCCGGCGCCCGGTTTTCCCGCCCACGTCACCAGCGGGTCACGGACCGGACGCAAAAAGTCACCGCAAGCCCCTCGTGGCGGGGATGTGTCTTACCCCACACTGTTGGCGGTGCCCGAGTCCTCGGAGCGCAGGCCGTCGACTCTCCGCTCCCGAAGTACCGCTGCCGCACACCTTCAGCAGCGATCATCCTGGAGGTCGCCCCCGTGCAGACCCAGACCCTCACCCAGTCCGACAGCAGCACCAGCGCCACCCCGGACGAGCCGGACGCGGAGACGGACGTACTCGTGGCCGTACCCCCGCAGAGCCGTGCCGACCTGCACCCGGAGGCGGGACCCGCCGAGCCGGCGGAACCGCCCGCCGAGGCACTCGCGGCGCAAGCCGAGGAGCCCGCGGAGACCGAGGAGCCGGCCGAGCCCGCCGAGGGACCGGCCGCGGCCCGGGCCGAGACCGGCGGCCCCTCGGCCGACCTGTTCCGCCAGTACCTGCGCGAGATCGGCCGCATCCCCCTGCTCACCGCCGCCGACGAGGTCGAACTCGCCCGCCGGGTCGAGGCCGGCCTGTTCGCGGAGGAGAAGCTGAGCAACACCCCCGATCTGGACAGCCAGTTGGCGCATGACCTGGACCGGCTGGTGGTCATGGGCCGGATGGCCAAGCGCCGGCTGATCGAGGCCAACCTGCGGCTCGTGGTGTCGGTCGCCAAGCGGTACGTCGGCCGCGGCCTGACCATGCTCGACCTCGTCCAGGAGGGCAACCTCGGGCTCATCCGGGCCGTGGAGAAGTTCGACTACGCCCGCGGCTACAAGTTCTCCACCTACGCCACCTGGTGGATCCGCCAGGCCATGTCCCGCGCCCTCGCCGACCAGGCGCGCACCATCCGCGTCCCGGTCCACGTCGTGGAACTGATCAACCGGGTGGTCCGGGTGCAGCGCCGCATGCTCCAGGAACGCGGGTACGAGCCGACGCCGGACGAGGTCGCGGCCCATCTGGAGCTGCCGCCCGAGCGGGTCGGCGAGGTGCTGCGCCTCGCCCAGGAGCCGGTGTCGCTGCACGCGCCCGTCGGCGAGGAGGACGACGTGGCCCTCGGCGACCTCATCGAGGACGGCGACGCGGCGAGCCCCGTGGAGTCCGCCGCGTTCCTGCTGCTCAGGGAGCACCTGGAGGCGGTGCTGTCCACGCTCGGCGAACGCGAGCGCAAGGTCGTCCAGCTCCGCTACGGCCTGGCCGACGGCCGCCCCCGCACCCTGGAGGAGATCGGCCGCATCTTCGGCGTGACCCGCGAGCGGATCCGGCAGATCGAGTCCAAGACCCTCAACAAGCTCAGGGACCACGCCTTCGCGGACCAGCTGCGCGGTTACCTGGACTGAGCGGGGGGCCGCCGGCCGGCGGCCCCCCGGACGGCTAGTCCACCTCGGCCACGGCCTGGGCGAACTGGGCCTTGTACAGCCGGGCGTACGCCCCGTCGGCCGCCAACAGCTCGGCGTGCGCGCCCTGTTCCACGATCGACCCGTTCTCCATCACGAGAATCGTGTCGGCGTCGCGGATCGTCGACAGCCGGTGCGCGATGACGAACGACGTCCGCCCGGCCGCGAGCTTGGCCATCGCCTTCTGGATCAGCACCTCGGTCCGGGTGTCCACGGAACTCGTCGCCTCGTCCAGCACCAGGATCACCGGGTCGGACAGGAAGGCCCGCGCGATGGTGATGAGCTGCTTCTCACCCGCGCTGACGCCCGTGCCCTCGTCGTCGATCACGGTGTCGTACCCGTCGGGCAGGGTCCGGATGAACCGGTCGGCGTGCGCGGCCCGCGCGGCCTCCTCGATCTCGCCCGGGGTGACCTCGCGCGCGGCGCCGTACGCGATGTTCTCCGCGATGGTGCCGCCGAACAGCCAGGTGTCCTGGAGCACCATGCCGATGCCGGACCGCAGTTCGTCGCGGGACATCCGGCGGACGTCCACCCCGTCCAGCGTGATCCGCCCGCCGGAGACGTCGTAGAACCGCATCAGCAGGTTGACCAGCGTGGTCTTGCCGGCGCCCGTGGGGCCGACGATGGCGACCGTGTGCCCGGGCTCCACGGTGAGCGAGAGGTCCTCGATCAGCGGCTTCTCGGGGTCGTACCGGAACGACACGTGCTCCAGCCCCACCCGCCCGCGCAGCTCCGCGGGCCGCTCGCCCGGCACCGGATCCGCCTCCTGCTCCTCCGCGTCCAGGAGTTCGAAGATCCGCTCGGCCGAGGCGACACCGGACTGCACCAGGTTCGCCATCGAGGCGACCTGGGTCAGCGGCATCGAGAACTGCCGCGAGTACTGGATGAAGGCCTGCACGTCACCGATGGACAGCGCGCCGGACGCGACCCGCAGGCCGCCGACGACCGCCACCAGCACGTAGTTCAGGTTCGACACGAACATCATCAGCGGCTGCATGACACCGCTGTTGAACTGGGCCCGGAACGCGGCCTCGTAGAGCGCGTCGTTCTGCTCGGCGAACTGCTTCGCCGACTCCTGCTGACGGCCGAACACCTTCACCAGGGTGTGCCCGGTGTACATCTCCTCCACATGCGCGTTCAGCTTGCCGGTGGAGCGCCACTGCTGCACGAAGTGCGGCTGCGAGCGCTTGCCGACGCGGGTGGCGACGACGAAGGACAGCGGGACGGTGACGAGGGCGACCAGCGCCAGGATCCAGGAGACGTAGAACATCATCACGAGCACACCGATGATGGTCAGCACCGAGTTGATCAGCTGGCCCATCGACTGCTGGAGCGTCTGCCCGATGTTGTCGATGTCGTTGGTGGCGCGCGAGAGCACCTCACCGCGCTGGCGCTTGTCGAAGTACGACAGCGGCAGCCGGGACAGCTTCGTCTGCACGTCCTCCCGCAGCCGGTACATCGTGCGGTTCACGGCCCGGTTGACCAGCCGGGTCGCGACGGCCATCAGCAGACCGGCGACCAGGAAGGTGCCGAGCGCGAGCAGCAGCACGTTCCCGACGGCGTCGAAGTCGATGCCCTTGCCGGGGGTGAAGTCGGTGCTCTTGAGCATGTCCGCGATGGCGCCCTGGCCGTGTGCGCGCATCTGCGCGAGCACCTGGTCCTTGGTGGCCCCGGCGGGCATCTGGCGGCCGACGATCCCGGAGAAGACCAGGTCGGTGGCCTTGCCGAGGATCTTCGGGCCGATCACGCTCAGGGTCACGCTGATGACCACGCACAGCAACAGCGCGTAGATGGTGACCCGTTCGGGTTTGAACTGGGATACGAGCCGCTTGCCCGACCCCTTGAAGTCCATCGAGCGCTGGTCGGGGCCGCCCCCGGCCATCATGCGTCCCATGGGCCCGGCCATCAGGCGGCCTCCGCTTCCGTCAGCTGGGAGAGCACGATCTCCCGGTAGGTCTCGTTGCCTGCCATCAGTTCGTGGTGCCGGCCGGAGCCGACCACCAGGCCCTCGTCCAACACGATGATCCGGTCGGCGTCCCGGATCGTCGCCACCCGCTGGGCGACGATGACGACGGTCGCCTCGGCGGTCTCGCGGGCGAGCGCGGCGCGCAGGGCCGCGTCGGTGGCGTAGTCGAGCGCCGAGAAGGAGTCGTCGAAGAGGTAGATCTCCGGGCGCTGGACCAGCGTGCGGGCGATGGCGAGGCGCTGGCGCTGACCGCCGGAGACGTTCGTGCCGCCCTGGGCGATCGGCGCGTCCAGGCCGCCCTCCAGCCTGCTCACGAAGTCCTTGGCCTGCGCCACCTCCAGCGCGTGCCACAGCTCCTCGTCGGTGGCGTCCGGGTTGCCGTAGCGCAGGTTGGTGGCGACCGTCCCGGCGAACAGGTACGGCTTCTGCGGCACCAGCCCGACCGTCTTCGCCAGCAGCACCGGGTCGACCTCCTGGACGTCCACGCCGTCGACCAGCACCTGGCCCTCGGTGGCGTCGAACAGCCGGGGGACCAGTCCGAGCAGGGTGGACTTGCCGCTGCCGGTGGAGCCGATCACGGCGGTCGTCTCGCCCGGCCGGGCCACCAGTTCGATGGACCGCAGCACCGGCTCCTCGGCACCCGGATAGCGGAAGCCGGCCCCGCGGACCTCCAGATGCCCGTGCCGGCGCAGCTCGGTGACCGGCGCGAGCGGCGGCACCACGCTGGAGTCGGTCCCGAGGACCTCGTCGATGCGCTCGGCGCAGACCTCGGCGCGGGGCACCATCATGAACATGAAGGTGGCCATCATCACGGACATGACGATCTGCATCAGATAGGCGAGGAAGGCGGTCAGGTCACCGATCCGCATCCCGCCGCTGTCGATGCGGTGCGCGCCGAACCAGACCACCGCGATGGAGGACAGGTTCACCACCGTCATGACCATCGGGAACATCAGCGCGAGCATCCGGCCGGTGGCCAGCTGCATCTCGGTCAGCTCGCCGTTGGCCTTCCCGAACCGGCCCTGCTCGTACTCGTCCCGGACGAAGGCGCGGATCACCCGGTTGCCGCTGATCTGCTCGCGCAGCACCCGGTTCACCGTGTCGAGCCGGACCTGCATGGAGCGGAACAGCGGCCGCAGCCGGCGCACGATCAGCGTCACGCAGATGGCGAGCACCGGGACGACCGCGACGAGCACCGCGGACAGCGGCACGTCCAGGCCGAGCGCCAGCACGATGCCGCCGACGCACATGATGGGCGCCGACACCATCAGGGTGAACGACATCAGGACCAGCATCTGGACCTGCTGTACGTCGTTGGTCGTACGGGTGATGAGCGAGGGCGCCCCGAAGTGACCCATCTCACGAGCGGAGAAGGACTGCACCCGGTCGAACACGGCGCGGCGCACGTCCCGGCCGAGCGCGGCGGCGGTGCGCGCGCCGAAGTACACGGCACCGATGTTGCACACGACCTGGGCCAGCGAGATGCCGATCATCAGGGCGCCGAAGGACAGGATGTAACCCGTGTCCCCCTTCACGACACCGTTGTCGATGATGTGCGCGTTCAGGGTGGGCAGGTAAAGGGTGGCGCAGGTCTGCAGGAACTGCAGCAGCACCAGCAGGACTATGGGTTTCTTGTAGGGCCTGAGATAGGTCCGCAGAAGTCGTATGAGCACGCTACGTCTCTCGGAGTCGGCGACAGGGGCTGGTCGGTGTGCCCTTGGCCCCTATCGTCGGACACTCCACCCGTGTTACCTCAACCGATTAACCCAACAGCGGATTCTCGTACGGCCTTACGAGTACCCGGCGAGTCCATGTGGTTTGGGCGGCTCTGCGGTGTTATGAGCGAAACGCCCCCGGGTGGGTCTGCTCCCGCACCGCCACGAACTGCTGCCGTACCGCCTGCCCGACGGCGAGTTCGTCGCCCGGGTCCAGCACCTGCGCCGCCGCGCCCTGCCACGCCGGCGGGTTGCGCGGGTCGAGCGTGCCCTGCGACACGCCCAGCGCCCACGCCGCCTGCCGCGCCGCGCCGATCGCCGCGTAGTCCGCCGGCTGCGGTACGACGACCTGCGCGCCGAACAGCGCCGGCGCCGAGGCCTGGACGGCGGGCAGCTCGGCGGCGGGGCCGAGCAGGAAGATCCGCCGCACCTCCACGCCGCGCCCGCGCAGCACGTCCAGCGCGTCGGCGAGGCCGCACAGCATGCCCTCGAAGGAGGCCCGCGCCAGGTGCTCGGGCTTCATCGACTCGCGCCGCAGCCCGGCGAGGGTGCCCGCGGTGTGCGGCAGGTTCGGCGTGCGCTCACCCTCCAGATAGGGGAGCAGCACCAGACCGTGGGCGCCCGGTGTGGACTTCATCGCCAGCTCCGACAGGCTCTCCAGGTCCGGCAGCCCGAGGAGTTCGGCGGTGCCGCGCAGGGCCCGTACGGCGTTCAGCGTGGTGACGACCGGCAGGTGCATGCCGGTGGCGTCGGCGAGGGAGGTGATCATCCCGGCCTGGTCGGCGAGGGCCTCCGGGTGCACGGCCATCACGGAGCCCGAGGCGCCGAGGGACACGACCGCGTCGCCGAGCCCGATCCCGAGCCCGAACGCGGCGGCCATGGTCTCCCCGGTCCCGGCGGAGATCAGCAGCCCCTCCGGAGTCGTACCGGCCGCGTCCGACGGGCCGATCACCTCCGGCAGCATCGCCTGGTGCCCGAGCGCCAGCTCGACCAGGTCGGGCCGGTAGCCGCCGGTGGCCGCGGACCAGTAGCCGGTCCCGGACGCCCCGCCGCGGTCGGTGGTCCGGCGCACGGGCCGCCCGAGCAGCTGCCACACCAGCCAGTCGTGGGCCTGCAGCAGCACGGCGGTGCGCAGGGCGTTCTCGGGTTCGTTCTTGGCGAGCCAGCGCAGCTTGGTCACCGGCCGGGCGGCCTGCGGGACGCAGCCGACCGCCTGCGCCCAGGCCTCCCGGCCGCCGAGCGCGTCGATGAGATCGGCCGCCGCGACCTGGGCCCGCTTGTCGCCGCCGACCATCGCGGGGCGCACGGTGTTGCCCTGGGCGTCGAGCGGGATCAGCGCGTTCTGCTGCGCGGAGACACCGATGGCCTGCACGCCCTCCAGCAGGCCGCCCCCCGCGGCCTCGCCCAGGGACAGCAGCCAGGCCTGCGGATCCACGTCGCTCGGCCGAGCGCCGTCCGGCGTCTCCAGCGGATGCGGCGCGTATCCCTGCCTGAGCACGGCACCGCTGTCCGTGTCACAGACGACGATGCGAGTGAAATCGGGCGAGCTGTCCAACCCGGCGACTATCCCCATACCGAGAATTTTGCAGCATGCCCGGGCCTGCTACCGCCGTGGGCGGCTAGGTGTCGCTCGTGCCCCAGTCGTCCTCGGGCGTGCCGTTGACGTTTCGCTCCCGCAGGGACCGGACCCGCTGGGCCACCGACTCGGGGACGCGGTCCCCGACCTTGTCGCTGACGGTGTGGAACGCCTTGCCGGCGTAGGCGCGGCCCTGGTGGGCGGCGGTCTCGGCGGTGTTGCGCACGGCGGGGTTCTGGGCGAACTGGCGAGCGGACTTCTTCAGCTGCTCGTAGCGCTCGCGTCCTGCCCGCGTCCCGAGTACGTAACCGAGGGCCAGTCCGGCGATGAACGTGAGCCGGTAGCGCATGGCTGCCACCCTTCCGTGCCTAGGTCTCTGGTGCTGCGCCGGCGCCGAGGGCAACCGATTGGCGGAGCACCCCCCTGCTTGCGCTAATGTATGTGTCGCAGCGAGCGCCCGCCCCCTGGCGAATACCCAGGTAGGTACGTTCGATGCAACGAGGCGATCCTCCGTAGCTCAATTGGCAGAGCAGCCGGCTGTTAACCGGCAGGTTACTGGTTCGAGTCCAGTCGGGGGAGCACGCTGAACGAGGACCCCGCCGGGGTCCTTTTTCATGTCAGGAGGAACCGCCGTGCCTGCGCCGATGTCCTCAAGGTCATGAGCAGCGCGGAAGCCGACCATCCGAAGCAGGAGATCGTATGAGCGGCTATGCTGCGGCAGACGGCGCGCACACATGTACGCGACACGCCGCTATGGGGCGGTAGCTCAGCCGGTTAGAGCAGCGGACTCATAATCCGTCGGCCGTGGGTTCGAGTCCCACCCGCCCCACCAGGTCTCGCAGTGCAGAAGCGTTTCTACCTGCGGGCACGCAAAAAGGAAGGCCGCCACGCCAGTGTGGCGGCCTTCGGTACTTCTCCCGGAGCAAGGTCGGGGAGGCGCCCGGGGGCGCGGGGCCCCGTTCGGAGGAACCGGTGGGGTCGTTCCCCGGCGGTGAGGGCCCCGCCGATCCACCCGGC
>NZ_JBSGDB010000227.1:0-13627 GCF_053602155.1 Streptomyces sp. NPDC004561 | reverse complement strand
GCCGCGCAGGGCGGTGGCCGCGCAGGGCGGTGGCCGCGCAGGGCGGTGGCCGCGCGGGGCGGTGGCCGTCGTCGTGCGTCACCGCGTCGATGTCAGTGGGGCGCGGGCCGAGGGGGGCGTCAAGGTTCGCGGGGTCCGTGCCTCATCGGGGAGGGCCGGCCGGTCGGGCCGTCGTCGGAGAGGCCGGGCCCGGTCGGGCGCTAGGCGCAGGGGGCGCCTCCGAACGGGCTGCTCTCGTTGCCGTTTTCCGGTAACACCTCCTCCCGGGCGGCCAGCTTCCGCAGCATCTCGCGGACGCGGTCGCGGGACTCGTCGGCCGCGTCGATGGCCTCCATGCACTGCCAGTACGTCGTCTCGTCCGCCGCCGCGCTGGCCATGCCGACCAGGGCTATGCCGACCTCGCCGAGCAGGCCGCCGAGGCAGAGCAGGGTCTCGCGGGCGTCGTCCAGCGCGGTGAGCTGGGCGGCACGCAGATCGCCGGGGTCCAGTTCGGGCGGGTCCAGGACCCCGCAGCCCCGGCCCGCCAGCTCGGTCAGGCCGAGCGCCTCGCCGCGCAGCTCCGGCGGACCGGAGACCGCGAGGCGACTGCCGATCGCCTGGGCCAGGGCCTGTGCCTGCCACACCTCCGCCATGAGTTCGGGCGTGTCCGCGCCGTGCGCCAGCGCACGCCTGCTCGTGAAGATGAGCCGTATCGCGTCCATCCGTCGCCCCCGTCCATCCGCGTGCCGGTCAGCACGTCTGCCTGAACTCCCTTGTCCACTACCCAGAGTGAGGGTCTGTGGGACGAAAAGCCAGAGCAAGACGGAAATCTGTGGACAACAATTCGGATTCGGAGGGTGATTCGACTCCGTAGAGTGATAACGGAGTGAATCGCTCCGCCCGTTGGGGCCGCCTCCGGTTCCGGGGCGTCAGGGCGTCTCCTCCGGTCCCGGGATCGGGAAGCGCCGCTCGTTGCGGTCGATCTTGGCGTCCAGGGCGGCCAGCGGATCGATGCCGAGCACCTCGCAGAGCTGCAGCAGGTAGGCCAGGACGTCGGCGACCTCGTCCGTCACGCGGTGCGCGATACCGGGGTCGTCCATCACCCGGGCGGACTCCTCCGGGGTCAGCCACTGGAAGATCTCGACGAGTTCGGAGGCCTCCACGCTGAGGGCGGCGACGAGGTTCTTGGGCGTGTGGTAGGGCTGCCAGTTCCGCGCGGCCGCGAACTCGGCCAGTCTGCGCTGGAGTCGGGGCAGGTCGGGGTGGTGTTCCGTCACGGGTTCAGGTGTACCACTGTGACGCCCTCGGTTCCCGTGGCCCAGGAGGCGTCGTTCACCGCGGCCACGCAGCGGATGTGCCCGCGCTCGCCCATCCGGGCCGCCAGGCGCAGCAGCGCCCCGCGCTGGCCCGGGTCGAGCCCGCGGTCGAAGCCGTCGGCGAGCACGGTGAGGGTGCGCAGCGCGTCCGGCACCTCGCCCGGAGCGTCCAGGTCCAGGACACCGGGTCCGGTCAGCAGCACCAGCGTCAGCGCGAGGTAGCGAAGTTCGCCGTCGCCGAGCCGGGCCACTTCGGTGCGGAAACCGTCGCCGCGGTCGAGCAGCGCCCGGATCGTGCCGTCGGCCTGCGGCTCGGCGACCAGGTCGGCCACCGGACCGGCGCAGCCCGTGCGCAGCGCCTCGACCAGCAGGCCGTGGCGGCGGGCGCACTCGGCGCGGGTGCGCCACAGGACGTCGGCGAGGTTGTCGCAGCCGGGCATCAGCCGGCCGGAGCCCGTGGGGACGGGGGCGCGCATGCAGTCGGGGCGCGGGTCGCAGGAGAAGACCGAGCGCAGGGCGACGACCATCTGCTCGGCCGCGGCCAGCACTTGGCGCTGTCCGTCCGTCTTGCCGGCCACCCGGAGCGGCAGCAGGGCGGTGCCGAGGCGGTCGTCGGGGAGGGGGGCGCGTGTCACGGGCGCGGTGCCCGCGGTGTGCCAGGCTGCCTGCACGGTGCGGCGTCCCGGGTCGCGCAGGGCGGTCTCCAGCAGGACGACCCCGCCCGCGGTCAGCCGTTCGCCCACGATCCGCAGCTGCGGCTCGGCCTGTACGGCGATGTCCAGCCGGACGGGGCCCTCGGCGCCGTCGGCCGTGCACCCGATCCGGAAGCCCCGCCGCCCCTCGGCGTCCGCGCGGGCCCGCTCCGGCACACAGCCGGCCGGGTCCGGGAACGCCTCCACGAGCGGGGCTCCGCCGCCGAGCCGGGCGAGCGCCTCGTACGCCGCGAGCGCGGTCGTCTTGCCCGTGCCGCTCGGCCCCGCGAACACCGTGACGGCCCCCAGGGGGAATCCGGCCCGCCGGTGCCCCGCGAAGGCCGACAGCCGTAACTCGGTGATCCGGGCGCGTACGTCGACGGGCCCGCGTGAGCGCGCGGGAACGGCACCGGCGTCCGCCGAAGACTCGGGTACGGCTGCGGCGGAAACGTCGGTCGCCGGGGGCTCTGCGGACACGGGAGACACGGCCATGTCCGGACCGTAGGGCTCCGCCCACCCGGCGAACCGTTTTCCCGCCGGGACCTTCCTACGATCGGGGGGCCGTACCTCCGCAGACGAAACGCAGCACCACTCGAACGAGTGACACGCCGACTCGCCCCGGCACTTGAAGGACCAAGGCCCCGACGCAGCGACCACCCCGACCCGGCACCCCGGACGCCCAAGCCCCGACTCGGCGGACGACCCGACGAAGGCACATCGGGCCCCTCGCCCCACGCCTCAGGCGACCGGGCCCGCCGCCAGGGACACCCCGCCACGCGGCCGAGCCACCCAGAAGCACCCGGTACGGACACCCAGCCCCCTGGGCGCTCGCCACCCGACCGAAGCACCTCGGCCGCCCGCTCCAGCACCTCAGACGACCAGGCCCGAACCCTCAGGCGCCCCTCCACCGGCCAAAGCACCCCGGTCACCCAGCCCAGCGCCCCAGGCGACCAGGGCCCGGCACGGCACCTCGGACGACCGGGCCCGAACCTCGCGGCCGCTCGGCCACCCGACCAAAGCACCTCGGGCCCCGGGCCCACCACGCCAGACGCCGGTGCCCGGCACCTCTCGACAACCAGGCTCAGCCCCCCGGACACCCCGCCACCCGACCGAAGCACCCCGGGCCACCCAGCCCAGCGCCCCCAAGCGACCAGACCTGGCACTCTCGGACAGACTCAGCCCCCGGGACTCCCCGCCACCCGACCAGGACACCTGGAACCACCCAGCACGGACACCTAGACCCGCCGCGCAACCGCCGGAGGCCCCCGCGCAACCGCCGGAGGCCCCCGTTCAGCCGCCGGAGGCGCCCGCGCGCTCCATCAGGTCGCTTACCTCCGTGCCGGGCGGGGTGAGCAGGAACACATTGCGGTCGACGCGGTGCATCCCGCTGCCCAGACCGAAGACCACGCCCGTGCTGAAGTCGAGGACGCGCTTGGCGACCTCGTTCTCCGCGCCGGACAGGTCGAGCAGGACCGGCGCCCCGGCCATGAGGGTCTCGGCGACCTCGCGGGCGTCCGCGAAGACGTTGACCCGCAGGACCACGAACCGGCGCCGGGTCTCGGTCTCGGCGTCCGGCAGCGAGCGGTGGTTCACCGCGGACGGCCACGCGTCCCGGCCCCGCAACGGCACGACCTGGGCGAGCCCTTCCCACTGTTCATCGGTGACGTCGTAACGGCTCACCGGCTCCCCCCGACCTGACTAGCGCTCCATGCCTGCACCAGCCAATTCTTACGCCAAGTCACCCGTTCGGCCCAACAGCGACACGGTGTGCGACCGACACGATCACGGCTCTCCCGCCGGACCATGGGGAACATTTACGAACACGCCCCGCTCTTACCTCTCTCATGCCAGATTCTTCACTTCCGGCCATGAACCGCTCACATGCCGCCGATAGCGTCCCGGACCGTGCAGTTGGCAGAAACACAGCAGGTGACACCCGGCCGGCGGACGCAGTCGGCGCTGACCGCCGTCCTGGGAACGCGCGCGGAGGCCCCCGGGAGCCCCGCGCAGTGGCACCGGGTGCTGACGCTGCTCGCCGACGTGAGCCTCTTCATCGGCACCCGCTCGGTGTGGACCCAGGCCGCCACGCACCGGCTGGTCCTCGCCGGGATCATCTCCGTCTGCTACGCCGCGATCCTGGTGACGGGCGTGCTCACCCTGACGGTCCGCCGGGCGCGCTCACTGGCCCGCCTGGACGTGGTCGTGCTGCTGACCGCGATCGCCCTCACGCTGTGCACGTGGGCGCTGAACCACGCCGGCGGCGACGAGGCGGTCCTCACCACCCAGGCCGCGAAGGAACTGGTGCACGGGCACACCGTGTACGGGCAGCAGTGGCCGTGGCTGTTCCACATCAAGGGTGTCGCGCTGACGGCGACGATAGACGGCGGGTACGACTTCACCTACGGCTATCCCCCGCTGGCGCCCCTGCTCACGGTGCCGTTCCTGGGACTGGGCCACGGCGGCCTCCCCGCGACGGCGGCGGCGACGTTCGCGCTGATCGTGGGCGCGGTGGTGCTGTGGCGGCTGCTGCCGGGCCCGTGGCGCTCGGCGGCGACCATGATCTGCCTGGGCTTCAGCTTCCTGCCGATGTACGCCCGTCAGGGCTACCCCGCGATCGTCGCCCTGACGCTGCTGCTGCCGGTCGTGGTCCACTGGCCCCGGCTCGGCGCGCGCGGCAGGCTCGGCGCGGCCGGGATCGCGCGGGCCGCGTGCCTCGGGGCCGCGTGCGCGACACAGCAGCTGCCGTGGTTCGTGACGCCGTTCCTGCTGGCCGGGGTCTACGCGGTGCGCCGCGGCGAGCTGGGCGGCCGGGAGGCCGCCCGGGTGGTGCTGCGGATCTCCGGGATCGCGGCGCTGACCTGGCTGCTGATCAACGCGTACTTCATCGTGAGCGAGCCCGGCCCGTGGCTGCAGGGCATCGCGCTGCCGCTGACCCAGGGCGCTGTGCTGCACGGCCAGGGCCTGGTGGACATCTCCCTGTACTTCACCCACGGCAGCGACCGGCTCGACTGGTACGGCCACGCGAGCGTGCTGCTGGCCGCGGCCCTGTTGGGACTGTTCGTGCTGTTCGTCCGGCGGCTCGGCCCGGCCGCCACCGTGCTGCCCTGGTGCGCCTTCTTCCTGGCGACCCGCTCGCAGGACGGCTACTACCTGATGATGACCCCGCTGTGGCTCGCGGCGGCCGTCACCGCTCCGCTGTCGGAGTTCACGCACGCCTGGCAGCCCCGGCCCCACTGGCTGACCGGTACGCGCCGCCGGCCCGCCCTGGTCGCGGCCGTGGTGCTGCTGGTGGCGCCCGCGCTGGTGAGCGCGACCCTCGCGGTCTCGGGCCGGCCGCCGCTGCGGATGGACATCACGGCGGTGCGGCGCGCCTCGGCGCACTCGGTGTCCACGCTGACCGTGAAGGTCACCAACACCGGGGGCGAGGCGCTCACCCCGCACTACATGCTCACCACCGGCCAGGGCATGAACCGGTACTGGTCGCTCGCGCACGGCCCGGCCTCGATTCCCGCGCACGGCACGGCGACCGTCGTGCTGCGGGCGCCGTCCGGCAGGTTCCCGGTGCCGACGAAGAACAGCACCCGGCTGCGGCTGCGCGCCTTCACTGAGTCCCCGCAGACCCTCTCCACCCGGGACGTACGACCGGACGAACTGGGCATCAAGGGCTGAGCGGGCGGCTCACGCCTGCTCGCGCGTGAAGCGCAGCCCGGCCGTCACCGTGGTCAGGCCGCGCATCATGCCCAGCTGGTTCCAGCCCATGCCGAACTGCTCGCGGTCCACGCTGAACTCGGTCGCCAGGGTGAGCGCCCCGTCCGTCGCGTCGGTCAGGCGCGCGGTGACGGACAGGGGCCGGGACACGCCCCGCACGGTCAGCTGACCGGTGACGCGCACCTGGTCGCCGTCGAGGCGGTCGGCGTCGCGCACGGCGAAGGTGATCTCCGGGTGGTTCCCGGCGTCGAAGAAGTCGGCCGAGCGCAGATGCGTGTCCCGCTTGGCGTGCCCGGTGTCCAGGGACGCCGCGTCCAGGGTGACGGTGCCGGTGGCCGAGCCGTCGGGCCGGACCTCGCCCGAGCCGCCGACGGTGGCGAAGGCGCCCTTCACGGTGACCAGGCCCCAGAAGGTCCGGTGCCGCAGTTCCACGGCGGACGCGGTCGCGTCGAGCTGCCAGCGGCCTGTTTCCACGGCGACGGTCATGGTGGTGCTCCCCAAAGGTATGGTTCAAATTTGGATGACCCCACGCTAGCCGCTCATCCAAAATTGGACAACCTCCTCGTCCACTGGCGAACGACTCTCCCGTCCAAAATTGGACGACGGGTAGACTTCCGTCATGTCCGCCTCCGCCGAACACCCCGCCGACCAGCCCGAATGCCCGTTCTCCCGGAGCGGTGGCGGGCTGCTGCCGGACGAACTGCGGGCCTGGATGGTCCTGCTGGCCGCGACCGGCGCGGTGGAGCAGCGGCTGCGGTCGGTGGTGAAGGAGAACCTCGACGTCTCGCACGACGAGTTCCTGATCCTGTGCCTGCTGGCGGAACAGCCGCGTACCGGACTGCGCATGACCCGGATCGCCGACCTCCTCGGCCGCCCCAAGACCCGCCTCACCTACCAGATCGCCTGTCTGCAGCGGACCGGTCTGGTCACCCGCACGTCGGTGTGCGGCGACAAGCGGGGCGTGGAGGTCGCGCTCACCGAGAAGGCCCGCGAACTGCTGCGCGAGACGTCGGCCCTGCTCGCCCGCGCCGTCCGCCAGGCCCTCGCCGACTCCATGGGCGCCGACCAGCGCGCGGCCATGTGCGCACTGGTGCCGGACCTGGAGAACGAGCCCTCGGACGACTGAGAGGCCCAGGTCACAACCACAAGGGGAGAAACCTCACAGCCCTTGTGCGCCAACCATGTGAGCGCCCTGCCCTAGCATCCGAGCATGACGGTCCTGCCTGACGACGGGCTCTCACTGGCCGCCGAGTTCCCTGACGCGACACACGAGCAGTGGCAACACCTGGTGGAGGGTGTGCTGCGCAAGTCGGGCAAGGAAGTCTCGGGCACGGCAGCTGAGGACGCTCTGTCCACGACGCTGGAGGACGGGCTGCGCACCCGGCCCCTCTACACCGCGCGCGACGCCGCGCCCGACCCCGGCCTGCCGGGCTTCGCCCCGTATCTGCGGGGCAGCCGCCCCGAAGGCGGCATCGCGAGCGGCTGGGACGTACGGCAGCGCCACGCGGCCCTCGCGGAGAACGCCGCGCTGGGCGACCTGGAGAACGGCGGCACCTCCCTGTGGCTGGTGCTGGGCGAGGGCGGCATCCCGGTCGCCGAGCTGGGCCGGGCCCTGGAGGGCGTGTACCTGGACCTGGCGCCGGTCGTCCTGGACGCCGGCCGGGACACCGCCGAGGCGGCCGAGGCCCTGCTGCGGCTGTACGAGGAGAAGGGCGTCGACCCGAAGGCGGCGCGTGGCAACCTGGGCGCGGACCCGCTCGGGTACGAGGCCCGTACCGGCACGGCGCTGGACTTCGCGCCGTTCGCCGCCCTGGCCGCGCGCTGCGCCGAGCAGTACCCGGGGGTGCGCGCGCTGACCGTGGACGCGCTGCCGTACCACGAGGCGGGCGGCTCGGCCGCGCAGGAGCTCGGCGCCTCGCTCGCCACCGGCGTGGCCTATCTGCGCGGGCTGGCCGAGGCCGGCCTCGGCGTCGACCGGGCCGCCGCCCAGCTGGAGTTCCGCTACGCGGCCACCGCCGACCAGTTCCTGACCATCGCCAAGCTGCGCGCCGCGCGCCGGCTGTGGGCGCGGGTCGCCGAGGCCTGCGGGGCACCGGACGCGGGCGCGCAGACCCAGCACGTGGTGACCTCCCCGGTGATGATGACCCGCCGCGACCCGTGGGTGAACATGCTCCGCACGACGGTCGCGACGCTCGCCGCCGGGGTCGGCGGCGCCGACTCCGTGACGGTGCTGCCGTTCGACCACGCGCTCGGCCTGCCCGATGCGTTCGCCCGGCGCATCGCCCGCAACACCTCCACCATCCTGATCGAGGAGTCCCACCTGGCCCGGGTCATCGACCCGGCCGGCGGCTCCTGGTACGTCGAGCGGCTGACCGACGAACTCGCCCAGGCGGCCTGGGAGTTCTTCCGGTCCGTCGAGCGCGACCGCGGCCAGGCGGCCGTACTGCGCTCCGGCCGGCTGCGCACGGACCTGGCGACGACCTGGGCGGAGCGCTCCAAGCGGCTCGCCAAGCGCCGCGAACCCGTCACCGGGGTCAGCGAGTTCCCGCTGCTGTCCGAGAAGCCGGTGGAGCGGGAGCCCGCGCCCGAGCCGCCCTCCGGCGGGCTGCCGCGCGTGCGCCGCGACGAGGCCTACGAGGAACTGCGGGCCCGCTCCGACGCCCACCTGGCGGCGACCGGCTCCCGCCCGCGCGTCTTCCTCGCCACGCTGGGCTCGGCCGCCGAGTACACCGCGCGCGCCACCTTCGCCGCCAACCTCTTCCAGGCGGGCGGCGTCGAGCCCGTCACCGAGGGCCGCTTCGAGGACAGCGGCGCCACCGAGGCCGTGCTGTGCTCCAGCGACGCGTTCTACGCGGAGCAGGCCGAGCAAGCCGCCCGGTCGCTGCGCGCGGCCGGTGCCCGGCACGTGTTCCTGGCGGGCCGGGGCGAGCACGCCGGCATCGACTCGTACGTCTTCGCGGGCTGCGACGCCATCGACGTGCTGTCCGCGACCCTCGACCGCATGGGAGTGTCCTGATGGGAATCCCCGACTTCTCCGGCATCGAGCTGGGGACCCCGTCCGCCGACGGCGGCGCCGAGGAGTGGCGCGCGGCCGTCAAGCGGGCGACCGGGGCCGAGGAGCCGCTGTGGGAGACCCCGGAGGGCATCGGGGTCAAGCCGCTGTACACCGGCCGTGACCTGGAGGGCCTGGACTTCCTCGGCACCTACCCGGGCGTCGCGCCGTATCTGCGCGGCCCGTACCCGACGATGTACGTCAACCAGCCCTGGACCATCCGCCAGTACGCGGGCTTCTCCACCGCCGAGGAGTCCAACGCCTTCTACCGGCGCAACCTGGCGGCGGGCCAGAAGGGCCTGTCGGTCGCCTTCGACCTGCCCACGCACCGGGGTTACGACAGCGACCACCCGCGCGTGACCGGTGACGTCGGCATGGCGGGCGTGGCCATCGACTCGATCTACGACATGCGGCAGCTGTTCGACGGGATCCCCCTCGACCGGATGACCGTGTCGATGACGATGAACGGCGCCGTGCTGCCGGTGCTGGCGCTGTACATCGTGGCGGCGGAGGAGCAGGGCGTACCGCCCGAGAAGCTGGCCGGAACCATTCAGAACGACATTCTGAAGGAGTTCATGGTCCGGAACACCTACATCTACCCGCCGAAGCCGTCGATGCGGATCATCTCCGACATCTTCGCGTACACCTCGCAGCGGATGCCCCGCTACAACTCCATCTCCATCTCGGGCTACCACATCCAGGAGGCGGGCGCTACGGCCGACCTGGAGCTGGCGTACACCCTCGCCGACGGCGTGGAGTACATCCGGGCGGGCCGGGAGGCGGGCCTGGACGTGGACGCGTTCGCGCCCCGGCTGTCGTTCTTCTGGGCGATCGGCATGAACTTCTTCATGGAGGTCGCCAAGCTGCGGGCGGCGCGGCTGCTGTGGGCCAAGCTGGTCTCCCGGTTCGAGCCGCAGAACACCAAGTCGCTGTCCCTGCGGACCCATTCGCAGACCTCCGGCTGGTCGCTGACCGCGCAGGACGTGTTCAACAACGTCACGCGCACCTGCGTGGAGGCGATGGCGGCGACCCAGGGCCACACCCAGTCGCTGCACACCAACGCCCTCGACGAGGCCCTCGCCCTGCCGACCGACTTCTCGGCGCGGATCGCCCGCAACACCCAGCTGCTCATCCAGCAGGAGTCGGGCACCACCCGGACCATCGACCCGTGGGGCGGCAGCGCCTACGTGGAGCGGCTGACGTACGACCTCGCGCGCAAGGCATGGGCGCACATCCAGGAGGTCGAGCAGGCCGGCGGCATGGCGCAGGCCATCGACGCGGGCATCCCCAAGCTCCGGGTGGAGGAGGCGGCGGCCCGCACGCAGGCCCGTATCGACTCCGGGCGCCAGCCGGTGATCGGCGTCAACAAGTACCGGGTGGACAGCGACGAGCAGATCGAGGTCCTGAAGGTCGACAACTCCTCCGTGCGCGCGCAGCAGATCGAGAAGCTGCGGCGGCTGCGGGCGGAGCGCGACGAGCAGGTCTGCCGGGACGCGCTGGACGCGCTGACCCGGGCCGCCGACGGCGGGGAGAACCTGCTGGAGCTGGCGGTCCGCGCGGCCCGCGCCAAGGCGACCGTCGGTGAGATCTCCGACGCCCTGGAGAAGGTGTACGGCCGGCACGCGAGCCAGATCCGTACGATCTCCGGGGTGTACCGCAACGAAGCAGGGGAGTCCCCGTCCGTGGACCGCACCCGCGCCCTGGTCGACGCCTTCGAGGAGGCCGAGGGGCGCCGGCCGCGCATCCTGGTCGCCAAGATGGGCCAGGACGGCCACGACCGCGGCCAGAAGGTGATCGCCACCGGCTTCGCCGACCTCGGCTTCGACGTCGACGTCGGCCCGCTGTTCCAGACCCCGGAGGAGGTCGCCCGCCAGGCGGTCGAGGCGGACGTCCACGTGGTCGGCGTGTCCTCGCTGGCCGCCGGTCACCTCACGCTCGTACCGGCGCTGCGGGAGAAGCTCGCCGAGGAGGGCCGGGAGGACATCATGGTCGTGGTCGGCGGGGTGATCCCGCCGCAGGACGTGCCGACCCTGCTGGAGATGGGCGCCACGACGGTGTTCGGGCCCGGGACGGTGATCCCGGACGCGGCGTACGACCTGGTGAAGCGGCTGTCGGCCGACCTCGGCCACGATCTGTAGAGCCGCGATGGCAGCGATCGATCTCGACACGTATGTGAAGGGTGTGCTCGACGGCAGGCGGGCCCTGGTGGCCCGCGCCATCACGCTCGTCGAGTCCACCCGGCCGCCGCACCGGGCGCTGGCGCAGGAGTTGCTCACCGAGCTGCTCCCGCACAGCGGCCGGGCCCGGCGGATCGGCGTCAGCGGGGTGCCCGGGGTGGGCAAGTCGACGTTCATCGACGCGTTCGGCACCATGCTGACCTCGCTGGGCCACCGGGTCGCCGTGCTCGCCGTCGACCCCTCCTCCACCCGCACCGGCGGCTCGATCCTGGGCGACAAGACCCGGATGGAACGGCTCGCGGTCGACCCGAACGCCTTCGTCCGGCCCTCCCCCAGCGCGGGGACGCTGGGCGGGGTCGCGAAGGCCACCCGGGAGTCGATGGTGGTGATGGAGGCGGCGGGCTACGACGTGATCCTCGTGGAGACCGTCGGCGTGGGCCAGTCGGAGACGGCGGTCGCGGACATGGTCGACTCCTTCCTGCTGCTGACCCTGGCCCGCACCGGCGACCAGTTGCAGGGCATCAAGAAGGGCGTCCTGGAGCTGGCCGACGTGATCACCGTCAACAAGGCGGACGGACCGCACGAGCGGGACGCGCGGGCCGCGGCCCGGGAGCTGGCGGGCGCGCTGCGGCTGATGCACGGCAAGGACGCCTTCTGGACTCCCCCGGTGCTGCACTGCAGCGCCCGCGAGTCGACGGGTCTGGACACCGTGTGGGAGCGGCTGGAGCGGCATCGCGCCCTGCTGGACTCCACCGGACGGCTCACCGCCAAGCGACGGGACCAGCAGGTCGACTGGGCCTGGGCGATGGTCCGTGACGAGCTGCTCGGCCGGCTGCACGCCGACCCCGCGGTGCGCGAGGCGGCTCCGGACCTCGAACGGCAGGTCAGGGAGGGCCGGTTGACCGCGACACTGGCGGCGGAACGCATCCTGGCGGCCTTCGAGGGGCGTACGGCCGGACCGTGAGCCGCTGGTTGGCTAGTTCAGCCCGCCGCGTTCGCAGATGCGGCGGGCCACGTCCCGGAGCTTGACGTTGTGGTCCTGGGAGTAGCGGCGCAGCACGTCGAAGGCCTGGTCCTCGGTGAGGTCGTGGGTGCCCATGAGGATGCCCATGGCCTCGCCGATGACGTGCCGGGTCTCGACGGCCTGCGCCAGCTGGGAGTGGGTGCGGGCGCTGGAGAAGGCGACCGCGGCGTGCGAGGCCAGCAGCCAGCCGGCCGTCTCACCGGCCTCGGTGAACACCCCCGGGCTGCGCGAGTAGAGGTTCAGCGCGCCGAGGTCCTCTTCCTCGGTGTAGAGCAGGAAGCCCATCATGCTGCCGAGGCCCAGCTCGCGGCCCGCGCTCACATAGGCGGGCCAGTTCGGGTGCACCTCGCGGAAGTCGGCGATCCGGAACACCCGCTCGTCGTTCTGGTGGCGGGCGACGTCGTAGCAGGGGCCCTGGTGGAGCCGCGCCTGGAGCTGGTCGCTGTCGATCACGACCTGGCCGGTCGGGGCGAGGGTCTGCACCCCCTTGTTGTGCAGGATGAGGATGCCGGCCGCGTCGCAGCCGGGGACGAGCTCGGTCGCGGAGTGCGTGATCCGGTCCAGGGTGGCGGTCACCGTCTCCTGCGCCAGCAGGTCGCGCGCCAGTCCCGCCAGCTGCTCGGCGAACATCCGCCAGTCCATCGTGGCCCTCCGTCCCGTCGGCCGCTCACCGGATCACCTGCCCCTTCCCCACGATCGCATCCCTGTCCGCCGCCCCGCGCGCCGGACACACGCGGGGTCCCGGGCAGTACGCCCCACCGGTTCCGGGGCCGCCTCGGGCTCCTGCCCGGAGGCTCCTGCCCGGTCACCGGCGCCGGGCCCTCGGCGCCGGGACGAGGCCGGCGGGTGCGCCCGGGGCCCGGTCGCCCGCCGGTCCGGTCGTGGCGCGACGCACGGCGCGGAAGGCGGCGACCGGCGACGGGAGCGACACCGCCACGGCCACCGTCCGGTCAGCCCGGGTGTTCCGGCAGCACCAGGCGGAACGTGGCACCGGTGAGGGCGCGGCTGTCGGTCTCGATCACCTCGATGTCGGCGTCGACGGACGGCGTGGCCCAGGCCCGAAGGAAGCTCTGCACCCGGTGCAGGCCCGCGCCCCTGCCCTCGCCCCGGGTGGTCCAGGCCTGCCCGAAGATCCGCGCCGGTCTGGCCCTGGCCCTCTCCGGCAGCCCCGGCCCGCTGTCCCGCACCACCATCAGCACCTCGGGGCTGTCCAGCTCCACCAGGACCTGGATCACCCCGTCCTGCCCGCCCAGGGCCTCGGCCGCGTTCTCCATCACCTCGTAGAGGACCGCGCGCAGGACGGGCTCGGGCACCGCCACCCGCAGGCCGGGCGGGCAGCGCACGTCGAGGCGAACCCCCGGATGGGCCTCCTCGCACTCCGTCTGCAACGACCCGAGCACCGCCGCCGGCTCCGCGTCCTGCCCCGCCCAGGCGGCGCCGGCCTCCTCGATGTCCTGCTCGCGCAACTGGCGTTCGGCCTCGGCGGCCAGCTCCTCGTCGGCCGCTGCGTCCACGCCCGCCGCCCGGGCGTCGCGCCAGCGTGCGTGGACCGGCACGGTCGCGAAGCGGTTGAGGTGCCAGGCCGAGGAGACGTCGCACCGCTCCTCCCGGGCGAGCGCCAGGCTGCCGAGCAGGACGGTCAGCTGCTGGTCGGCCTCGGCGCGCAGGGTGCGGGTGAT